>JAUXDO010000095.1 GCA_030618315.1 Candidatus Peregrinibacteria bacterium
TTTGTAGCTTTGCTCGTGCGTATTGTGCTATCAAGGGGTATATGGTTCAGACAATTACTACTTAACCATCCCCATCAACCCCTCCTCATCAACAATCTTAATATCTAATTTCTTTGCCATTTCGTATTTACTGCCCGGTGAGGTTCCGGCGAGGATGTAATCGGTATTTTTGCTGACGGCAGATATAGCCTTACCGCTGTGCTGTTTAATTAGATCTTTGGCTTCATCACGGCTAAGAGTTGGTAATGTGCCTGTGATAACGAATGATTTATTCTTTAATTTATCAGTCCGGACTCGTCCCTCGACAGTTAGCTTTACACCTGCGCGGTCAAGTTTTTGCAGATACTTCTGATTATTTTCATCATTAATCCATTTATGTAATGTAATGGCTACTTTTTCACCAATTCCTTCAGCCTCTTTTAATTCTTCAAGTGTTAAATATTTAAGTTCATCGGCCAGATCTTTAACATAAGCGACCTCAATCTCTTTAGCTTTTCCCTCTTCTTCAAACATCGACATTTGATCTCTCTTCTGCTTTTCTTTGATTTTTATATTATGAGTTTCTAATTCCAGATGATTAGCGATTATATCCGCTGTTTCTTCGCCTACATAACGAATACCGAGGGCGAATAAAAAGCGAGGCAATGGAAGGATTTTAGCTTTTTCAATCGCATCGAGCAGGTTATGAGCTTTTTTATCCTTAAACAGATCCAAGTGAAGAAGTGTTGAATACTCGAGTGTGAATATGTCAGCGGGATCTTCAATTAATTTAGATTGGATGAGCTGTTCGATTACTTTTTCTCCAAGTCCGTCGATATCAAATGCCCCGCGTGAAACAAAGTGTTCAAGTTGATGCTGATGTATTGCGTAGCAGTTCGGATTAATACACCTCCTTACTACTTCACCCTGAGTTCGAATAATCGCTCCACTGCAAACTGGACATCTGAGAGGCATTCTAAATCGTCTTTCGTTACCTGTCCTCAAATCTTTAAGAACTTCAACTACTTCCGGAATTACATCACCGGCTTTTTGAATTATTACGGTGTCACCAATGCGAACATCTTTTCTCTCGATCTCATCTTCATTATGAAGTGTTGCACGACTGACTGTTGAACCTGCAACCTCGGTCGGTTTTAAAATTGCAACTGGAGTAAGCGCACCAGTACGCCCGACCTGAACTTCAATATCCAATATTTTGCTGGTGGATTGTTCTGCCGGAAATTTGTAAGCGATTGAATATCGTGGAGACTTGGCTGTTGAACCCATTAATTTCTGATGTCTGATTTTATTAACTTTTACAACCAGTCCATCGATAAGATAGGGGAGTGAGTCTTTGTCTTTTTCCCATCTTCTCATTTCTTTTAATATAGTATCCAGACTTGAGTGCTGAACAAATTTTGTGTTCACGCGGAGGCCTAGTTTCTGCAGTAACTCGAGATTCTCCTTTTGAGTAGTTGGTGGCGGAATAATCGAATCCTTTGGTAGAGTCAGACTGTAAAAAAACATTTCAAGCTTTCTATTCGCAGAAACTTTAGGGTCTAATTGTCTTACCGTACCGGCCGCGGCGTTGCGGGGGTTGGCAAAAATATCACCTTCAGCTTCGTTTAGTTCATCAAAAGATTCTTTACTCATAAATACTTCACCTCCGACCTCCAAAGTCGGATAGTCTGCAAGTCTATAGTTTCGAATCTCGTTAAGCTCAAGTGGTACACTTTCCATCGCTCTAACCGCATGTGTTACATCTTCGCCGTATTCCCCATCACCACGCGTAACAGCCTTAAATAGTTTACCTTTTTCGTAGATGAGCGATAAGTTTAGCCCGTCTATTTTAAGCTCAGTAATGTAATCCAGTTCTTCCCCCGGGACTAGACGCATAATCCTTTCTTCCCATTCAACTAACTCTTTTTCACTAAAGCAGTCCGCCAGTGATTGTTTTGGCGTAATATGCTTTATTTTAGCGAATTTACCGCTTAATGGCGCTCCTACACGCTGAGTAGGGGAATCCGGAGTTATGAATTCCGTATGTTCTTTTTCTAATTCCTCTAATTCACGCTTAATCTTATCCCTAGCCCCCTCGGAAACATCGTTATTGCTTAAAACAAAGTAGTCGTAATTCCACTTCTTTAGCCATTTCTTAAGTTTTTCGATGCGTTCTTGGGCTTCGGTTTTGTTCATATTTGAAAAATAACAGCAAAATAATTATATAGATTTTGAGCAGTTTCGTCACTTTGATATGCTATTGACAATATATAGGTATATGGTATAATAATAGTCTTTAAAAAGCTAAAAGTTTTACTAATGGAAGCTTTAGATAACTCATCACGCTGTTTAGATGAAGAAGAAAACTCTTTTGAGTCGGTTAAAACTGATGATTTGCCATATCCAGATAGAGATAGGCCAAAACTAAGGCTTGTTCGTGCTACTGAAGACTCACGTAATCAAATTGCTTCTGAATTGTGTTCAGATCCACTTGTTGGTGATCTGTCTGAAGTTGAGCAAGACTTTTTTATTGATGGTGAAATGATTGATCGTGGCGCAAATGAATTACAATGTGTGGAAAGAAATAAATTATTACACTTGTATTTATTAATTTCATACAAGCAATTTAATGAAGCAAGTAAGGTGGCAAGTGAAATAAGTGAGGATTTTTCTAGCTATGAGAGGTATTCAGATATTATTATGAGATGTTTTGATGAATGTTTAAGTAAACAGGAATGGGAATCGGTCAGGTTTATGTTAATTAAGTTTTCAGATAATGTTGATTTTGTGCCCATACTGATTAATAAAATTGGTGAGCGCGATTCAAATATTATTGAAATATATGATGCAACAGTTGGAATTATTGATATTTTGTCTCATGAAGAATTAGAAAATATTGTTTTAGAAAAATATGAATGCCATCCTGAGTATCATAAATTTAACAAAGCACTTAGGTTTAGATTTGGTAAGATAGTTGATTTTTCTAAAAAAAGACAGGAATATCTTGAGAGTTGGTTTGATATACTTTCCTCTGGAGGTGTTTATAGAAAGGAATTTCTTCAAGATGTATGGGATGCTCATGGCGGTGATGATATTGATAAAACTGCTTTAATTCCATTGATTACTGAGAGACTAGAGCGTAACTATGTTCATCAAGGCATTCTTTTGGGAAAAATTATTTTTGGTGATATTGATATGGTGGAAGCTGGGTTAATTAGTAAAGATGTAGTTACTAATTCATTTATTAGTAGTGCAAAAAGAGGAATCGGTGGATTGATTTATAATGCAAGGCTTATATTTGATAATTACAAGGATGCTATCCAATTTAGTGAAGAAATTGATGTTCAAGAAATGTTTACTACAATGCTGAAAAGATGTCTGTCTGATTATAAATACTATCATCCTGATCTTCAAAAGGAGAATATTTCCTTATTTGAAATATTTGATAATATTAGAAGAAGATATATTTCTGATAATGAGTTTAGTCCAATAGCAAATGCCACTGTAATAGAATCGATTTTGGATCACAATAATACTAGTTGGACAAGGTGGCCTTTTATAGATGCATTAATTGAAAAATATAATATTGAAATTACTGATGAAATTTTAAAGCAAGCTTTAAGTAATCAGGTTCTTGATATGCATGCATGTTTTGACGAAGAAGCAATGTGCATTATTCATCATCCATTATGTAATAATATTAATTTTTCAAATACTCTTAATGAATGTTTCTACAGGCTCTTGGGGGTAGAAAATGAGCCCTATAAAGCTTTCGAGGTGCTTGATAAGTTAGGTGATTATTTTACACTTGATTTACATCCAAATAGTGAAGAGTATTTAATAAGTGCTTTTGATTATCTTTTGAATATGGGTAGTATTGATTTTGCAGTCAGATTAATGAAATTGCCTGTGGCTAGCGGAATTGATTTTGCTAAAATTGATGGCTTTGAAGAAAAAGTAAAAGAGTCTTATATTGAATATTTTAGTAAATGCATTAAAGAAAAATCTCTACTTTCCGAATATGATTTTTTAATTAACTTTGGGAAAGATTTGGATTTCACAGAAGAGAGGAAATACATATTCGAAAATCATCCTGCTGAATTTGTATATGGAGTAGCTAATAGGGACGATTGGAGGATGCTACTTGGAGATAAGGTATTTAGTGAATTTCTAAATGTCTTACCTACAAAAACAGATGAAAAACGCAATGCATTTACTAGAAATGAATATGACAGAACAACAAAGTTCATGAATTATTTGGCTGATAAACAGGGTTCTAGTTTTAGTCTTGAATCGCTTGAGTTTAGTATAACAACTGAGTATGTAAGAAATTTTGGGCTCTCTAAATCGGATATTATTTTTGATTGCTTCAGGAATATTATGTTATTAGAAAACGAACAAATTGATGCATTGCCTGAATGGCAAATAGAGTCAAACGTTACAACGATAGATGAATTAA
>JAUXDO010000122.1 GCA_030618315.1 Candidatus Peregrinibacteria bacterium
AAATGGTTCCCTTAACAAATAAGGAACAACATATGCACCCACAAGGCCAAAATGAGCTATTACCTGCTGCTTATAATACAATGCCAGTGCAACTGTAAGAATGGTTATTATAACCATTAGTATAACAGCCAGTATAAGTGGGTAAAGATTATAATAACTATAGGCTGCGTATGTAATAAAATAGAGAATCGCCATAGCCCCGCTAAAAAGCACAGCACTAAAATTTTTATAGTTACTTTTTAAACGAACAGCAAAAGCAATTAGTCCAAATCCAACCAGGTAACCAAGAATAATTCTCATAAGGGGTGAAATCAGGTCATGGTCAATAGCGTATTTGGCACCAATTGCCACTCCGATAATTAAAACAGCTATACCAATTTTATTTATCAGGTTCTCACCAATAAATTTTTCAATTTCGGAATTTATTACAAATCCTGACTTTTCTTTTTTTAAGCTGGTTTCTTCCACTTCTTTTTTTGTTATCTCCTTATGATCGATTGTTTTTGGTTGAAGAGCAACAGCTTCAGTTTTCTCGTGTGGAGGGGAAATACTTTCTGAATCAGCAAGCTTTAAGTTTCTAATCTCAAATCGCAGTTCATTTATTTCCTTTTGAAAGGAATCCTGTCTTATTAACAGGATTTCAATTCTTTCAAGAAGAAGTTGTTTTTCAGATTTTTTAATTGCCATTTTTAGAGGGTTTATTTTAAAATTAATCGCTACCCCCAGGTAACCCGTGGGTACAATGTGTTTTAAGCATCCTTTCCAGCCAGATATTTAAGAATATCTCATTATCCCGGTCGTTGTATTCAAAGCTTTTACGTCAGTAAAATTTAATTTCCGGTATAATTTATTAAAAACGATAAGTTACTAAATATAAACATACAAGTCAAATTTATTTTAATATACATCACATTCATGTAAAACAAAAAAGAACATAACTCATCAAAGAGGTAGATTTCTAATTTTAATTAGATTTGTAATCATATAAAATGAAATCAATGACACGCATATTTATAATTATTTTCTTAATTGCTACGACAAATATTCAGGCACAGACTAATGAACTTAAACTTTCTTCTGATGTCTGGCCTCCTTTCACAAATGTTGAAAAAGAGAAATCCATTGCACTTGATATTGTCAGGATAGCTTTAGAACGAATAAACATTAAAGCGAATTATGAAATTGTGGACTTCAAAGAAGTCATTTCGGGTATTAATAAGGGCACATATGATGGGAGTGCAGCACTCTGGCAAAATGCTGAGCGTGAAAAGCACTTAAAATTTTCCCGGGCCTATTTGCAAAATCAACTGGTACTGGTTGGAAGAAAGGGCAGTGATGTTCATGCAACATCATTTTCAGGACTTAAAAATAGGCACATTGGAATTGTTGAAGACTATGCATATGGCGATTCTCTTATGATACAGGAGAATATTCAAATAATGTATGGTAAAAGTGATCAGCAAAATGTAGAAAGATTGTTGTCTAAAAAGGTAGATTATATTCTTGTAGATGCATTGCTGCTACAGTATTTATTAAAATATCAGGTAAATGATGTTAGTGAATTCCTGGAAATCGGTGAGATTCCTTTAATTACTAAATCACTTCATTTTGCAATACGTAATGAAATACCTGATGCCGAAAACATAATTTCTTTGTTTAACAACGAAATAGGGAAGATGATCTCGGATGGAACATACCATGAAATCCTTGAATTAAACTGGATCCGGGCTGATGTAGATGGAGATGGCAAGCTTGAACTGATTCTTAAAGGTAATAAAGGTGGAGTTGAAGCCCCTGACAACACTTATGATGTTTTTTATTCGAAGCAGAATGAAAGTACAAATAGATATTACATTAACGGAAAAGTTTACAATAGCTGGGATGAAGTACCTAAAGAATTGAAAATAATTATTCCAAAAATAGAAGCTCAGCCCAATCCTGATTATATCGGAATTAAATTTTAAATTGTAAATCAGGATTCCATACTCAACAATTGGCAAATTTGATTTTGTAATCATTAATCTCTTGTGTTGTATTTGTTAAATTTATAGAATAAATATTTAACTCAAGTTTCCTGGCTTGTAAGCCATTATATATCAATCAAATAGCTTTCTGGCTTTCACTTCAGAACGTACTATAAATAGCTACTATACAGCATGTTGCAGCGACACTGGTATATCATGCAGCCGATTTTTTCTCAAGGACCGGTGAAAACAGTCGCATTATTTCTTCAGCCCTTTGATTGTCCCTAATTATTTCTACAAACAGTTCCATGCAGTCAATCTTCAGTACTTCACCTATCCCGTTGACGATCTCCCAGAAAATGTCCATCAAATACCGGATGATGTTTTCTTCCTGAGCTTGCGAACTCAGCAGATCAAAGATGCTACCGAGACTTTGTCCGTAGTGCATCTGTTTATACAGTAGCAGCATAATGTATTGCATCATGGCCAGGGTAGTGGCACCGATCTGAGAGTCGAAGTTATTGCACTGGCATTTACCAAGCTGCAAATGCTGCTTTGCATCCTTGAAAAATACCTCTATGCTCCACCTGATATGATAGGTTTGCATCAGCTTACTGAACTCTAACTTCAGGTCATTGGTTATAAAGGCCTTCCATTTACTCCCTGATGCCAGCTTTATAAAGAACAAGTTCACCCTGCGGTTATTGTACCAGACCGGAACCTTAATGTAAATGGCATTAAATTTCCGGTTTCGTTTTGCTTTTTTTTGGTACTGTTTTCTCAGTGTGG
>JAUXDO010000107.1 GCA_030618315.1 Candidatus Peregrinibacteria bacterium
TTTGTATTGGTGAAGCCCTTAAATGAATTCGAGCATTACATGCGATCTATGATTGGAAAATATGATCTGGAATATATTGTTGCTGCTGCTTCAGACTTTACAGGATCTTTGAGTATTAATGTTCATCCTGATCTGTGTGGTACATCCTTAATGAAGGAGGTTGAAGGAAAAATTGTTGATGGAGAAGAACGGACTGTTCCATCAATACGAATTGATACCTTTGCAAAGGAAAAGAAACTGGAGCCACCTTATCTGATTAAAATAGATGTGCAGGGTGCCGAACAGAAAGTTATGGATGGTGCATCGGGTATTCTGGAACTAACAGAAGTAGTAATTTTGGAAGTGTCGCTCTTCGGTTTTTTTATTGGCGGTCAACAATTCAGTGATGTTGTTGCTTACATGAGAGAGATAGGATTCGTAGTATATGAGATTTTTGATGCGCGAAATAGACCCATTGATGGAGCTCTTGCTCAGGTAGATATTATGTTTGTGAAAGAAGATGGCATACTTAGGAAAGAACATGCTTATGCAAGTGAAACGCAAAGAGCGGAGCAAAATAAAAAATTAAGACAAAAGATGCTGAGGAAATAATAGTGCATCCAAGAGTTTTTGTTGCGTTGCCAGTCTTTAATCGTCTGAACGAAACGCGAAAATTTATTGAATGTCTTAGAAAACAGACCTACCAAGAAATACAAATCGTGATCTGTGATGATGGTTCAACGGATGGTACCAACGAATATCTGAATAGTATCTCTTCTAAATTAAACGTTCATGTTATTCCTGGTACTGGTGATTTGTGGTGGACTGGAGGTATAAATCGCTGTATTAAATATATTTTGAATATTTGTTCTGACAGTGATTTCGTTTTAACGATAAATAATGATGTTGTACTTGATGCAGATTATATCGAGCAAAAAATACATAGAGCAGCTGAGCTCCCGGGTACAATTATAGGTTCAGTATGTGTGTATCAGGAAAACCCTGAAATAATCGAGACGAGTGGCCTGATTATGAATTATTTTACTTGTAGTTCACATAACATCGCACGCCAGGGTGAGTTAATAAGTGATTATAATGGATATGTGAAAGCTACACACCTGCCAGGCAAGGGGGTCTTAATTCCAGCGACCGTTTATAGGAAAATTGGTCTGTATGATGAAGACAACTTTCCTCATTATCATGCAGATACAGATTTTGTCCTCTCTGCGCATGAAGCCGGCATACCCGTTATAGTTGACTTTGAATCAATTGTTTACAGTGATGTAAATACTAAAAATATGAATGTTGCCAGTAATATTTCGCTATCAGGGATAGTCTCTACATTTGATCGCAGAAGTGGTGTAAACAGTTTTACTGCATATCGTAATTTTGCAATAAAGCACTTTGGATGGCGTGCTGTTCAATTTTTAATAGTAAATTATGTCAAGATTATTTTTGGACTTTCGAAACGTTACCTTCGCTCAAAGTCATTTTTTAAAGGAAAAGGCTTATGAACGTATTATTTCTGACAAAAAGCGTAGTTGACTATCATGGTTTTATCAGGAATTATGAACTTGCTAAGGGGTTAGTGCGACTTGGACATAAGGTCACGCTGATTGCAGCTGCTAAAGGGTGGAAGGGATTTAGAGAAAAAAGAAATGGCGTTGAAATCGTGACATTTTTTGATTTTTCACCATATAAGATAAAGAAAGGCGGTTTGAGTGTCATTGATGTAATTAGTCGCCTTATTTTTTTGATGAGAAATGATTTTGATATGGTGTTTGTCGATAGCGGGTTTCGACCGGTTACAGGTGTGCCAGGTCATCTCTATTCAAAATTAAAGAAAGTACCCTATGTCTGTGAATGGTGGGACTGGCTCGGAAAGGGAGGGTTATATGAGAGAAAGTCTAAAAAGTACCAGTATACTTTAGGTGTTGTAGATAATTACTTTGAAATAGCGGATAAGCGGAAAGCTGATGGGATCGTTGCTTTATCGACTCGTTTACGACAACGTGCTCTTGAATTAGGTAAGTCCGATGACGAAATATGTATTATTTATGGCGGTTCAGATATAGATACAGGTGACTTTCCATCCAAAAAAGAAGCCAGGGATAAACTTGGTATTCCACAAAATGCCAAAGTTGTCGGATTTGCCGGTATGGATGCTCAGGAAATTATGGATATTAGGCCTTTTCTGGAAGCCTTGCCTTTGCTAAAACAGAAGCATCAGGAATTCAAGTGGTTTAGTACGGGAGGGAAGATAAGGGAGGATTTTGTAAATAAATATAATATCAGTGATGAATATGTTGAATTTGGTTGGGTCGATTACTCGAAATATAAGTATTGCCTTGCTTGTGCGGATGTACTGTTATTAGTTCAGGAAAACAATCTTATTAATCAAGCGAGGTGGCCGAATAAGCTTGGAGACTATATGGCGGCTGGGCGACCAGTTTTAGCAACTAAAGTCGGTGAAATTGAGCAGTTTATGAATATGTACCCAGAAAATGGTATACATCTCATTGAGTGGGATAAAAACGATGTGATAAAGGCTCTAGATGATTTATTTACATCTGAAACATATTCAGAGCAATTGGGGGCAGCAAACCTATGTATAGCAAAAAACAGTTTTTCCTGGTCGAAAAAAGCGGAACAATTAAATGATTTTTTACTTAAGATTAAGAGAAACTTTTCAACAAAATAAGAAATGGCAAGAAAAGTAAAATATGGGTGTTGGACTGTTTTCAGCAAAAGCAGTTGATGATAAATTTAAAAAATCTTTGAAGAGTTAATTAATGGATAAAAAAATACCTCATCTTATCCTTACTGTCGATTATGAGTTGTTTGGCAATGGTACAGGTTGTATTGAGCCTTGTATAACAATTCCTGCAAAAAGAATGCTAGAAATTGCCAATGAATATTCAGCAAAGATTACTTTTTTTACTGATGCGATTGAATTTATCAAAATGGAGCAAGAAAAAGAGTTTTTTGCAGGTATTCTTAAAATAAAAAAACAACTTTCAGAATCAGTTCAGGATGGTCATGATGTACAGTTACATGTTCATCCACAATGGATGCATGCAAAGTATTTAAACCATCAGTGGGATTTAGACTTTAGTGCATGGCGTATTGCTGATTTGAAACAGGAAGAAATTTTATCAGTATTTGAAGCGTCGATAAGCTGGCTGGAAAATGTTGTTCGTTCAGAGAATAAAAGCTATACCTGCAATACTTTTCGTGCAGGAGGATGGTGTATACAACCATCAGAAAAAATAGTAGATGCCTTACAACAAGTTGGAATAATGATGGATTCAACTGTTGCACCAAATTTTCAAAATTTATCCCAGGGTGAATGGAGTAATTTTTCATCTGTACCGAATAAACCCTTTTGGTTAACTGATTCAGATGTGTGTAGCGAAACAGATACAGGTATTTTT
The DNA here is from genome assembly GCA_030618315.1 of Candidatus Peregrinibacteria bacterium. Classification (GTDB taxonomy): domain Bacteria; phylum Patescibacteriota; class Gracilibacteria; order UM-FILTER-43-11; family UM-FILTER-43-11; genus JAFGCT01. The sequence goes on from JAUXDO010000107.1 coordinate 3,414, forward strand.
GAAATACCCATTGCAACAGGAAAAATCAGCAAGCTAAAACACATACAAGTTCTAAAGGCTGCAAAAAAACAGGGTATGGCTAAAGGTTGTATCGGCTCATATCAGGGGCCCGATGGAAAGTATCAGGTAATTAAGGGAAAAATGGGAAAATTGTTGAGATTAGGTAATGTTATGTTAGATTTTTCAACAATGACTTCGGATGTTCTGATTGAAATTACTAAACAATGGATAGAGAAATATTCACATGTAGAAACGCCACTACCAATTGTAGCAATCGCTCATACTAAAAACTTTACCAGTACTTCTGAAAAAGCATTGAAAGAATATTTGTCCTGGGCCAAAAGAGAGGGGCTTGTTTTTTCAACATATACTAACTGGCTAGGCGTTATTGATGACTGAACAAACACAAGCCCTGCCGAAAGTTATTTATATCATGGGTACAGC
>JAUXDO010000093.1 GCA_030618315.1 Candidatus Peregrinibacteria bacterium
GTTAATATCGGCGCGGTATTTGCTAAATTTGTATCTATGTGAAAAATACTGGCAGGTGCAGTTGTGCCTATACCCACTTCTCCGGTGTCTGTAAATGTCGCAAAAGGAACGCCATTGTCTTGCACAACTAAATCACCGGTGTTTTGTAAATCAAATATCATGTCACCAGTTGTATTTGACTCGAATTCGATTCCGTTAACAGCATTAACATTCATAATCTTATTAGCATCATTTGCGTATACGGTATCAAGGTCATCAGCACCTCCTCCTCCACCAACTGCGGTAATATCCTCCCATATCAAACCATTCCAGATATAAGTGTTTCCATCGGCTGTATTATAAAATATTTGTCCTGTAACAGGAGCTATCGGATATGTAGGCGAATTGTGTATCGCAAAGTCTATTAATTCATTCTGATTTAAGTTGAGGTCATTACTGAACTCAAACCAATCATTTGTAATATCAAATAATAAGGTTTCATCCAGCGTGTTTCCAAATTGCAATTCAATATCATTTCCTAGGCCAGCCGTGTCATCATCATCAAGAATAAAAGTATCAAAATTTGTACCACCCGGAATCAAATCAATATTCCACACATCACCAACATCAATTATCGCTATGTCGCCTTGGCTTGTTCCAATTTCCGCATTATCAATAAAATCAGCGTTATTTGTGAATGGTGTTGAGCCGATTGTCTGACGGTCATTTGCATCTGCTCCGGCATCTCCGGTTGGATCCATCAGTTCGTATGCACTATCCAAGTCGCCAGCTTTTTTTACCTCCACTTGCAGGAAGTTATGCGTGGAAATGTTCATATCCGGTAAAGGATTTACATTCCCGAGCTCGACACTAAAAGTACCATCAACATTAGGGACAACTGCTTGTGATTCATACCATCCTCCATATGTGCCGGATGTAATATTAATTGCACCTGAACCGTCCACGTCTCCAGTAACGTAATCCCTTGTTGACCAAAGTGAAAACCTGAATACCTGCATTGAGACAATTGGATTATCTGAGCTATCGAATAATTTACCTTCGTAAATGAATGGCACTGGTGTGGTTTTTGCCGCGTAAGCTATTGAATTACCTACGATGAATAATGCTATTCCCACAGAAAGAAGACGTGTAGTGAAATTAACACCAGCTTCTTTTGGTTTTAGTATTTTGCTGATTTTTTTTCTGAATCTCCATGCCTGACCAGTAATCGTCATTAGTAAAATTGCAATAATCACCCATATGCATGCCGGATCTCTTTCTCTTTCAAACTCGATTATATATCTCTTGTTTCGTGATACTTTTCCATCTTCGTATATTTGAACAACATCAATGTGATATATATTTTCATCTAAGTGCTCAGGTATTGGAATCTCTACAAAACCTTCTTCGTTAGCTTGCACTCTAACTACTGTTATCGGATTGATTTTGCCTTTAGGCGAGGCTTCAACTGATTGATAGTAGGCATAATAAATATTGTTTATCTTACCTTTGCCTACAATTGTTTTTTTCTCGTTTCTATCAAAAGTACCAAGGAATATTGTTTCTCTGTTAATTTCATTTTCCAGAGCAATTGTTTCATGTAATCGATATTCTCTATCCTCAATTGTAATCGTATATTTGGCTACAAGTTCATGTTCTACGTTTAATATTTCAAGTATGTATGTTTCGTAATTTAAATACGGTGCACCTTCAACTTTTAGCAGCCCATTAGTATCCGATTGCATACCCTGCCTGCTTATAAATTCTCCGTTTTTATCTTTAATAACTAATTCGTAGAACGAATTTGGCTGAACATCTGCGACTATGAATGGAGTTTCATCAAGGACTGTAATCATTCCGCCAATATCATATCTCTCGAAATGATATGGGTATTTGTCAGGTTCCGGTGCCACAGGCTTGATAGGCAATGTAGGTTCCACAGGCTTGATAGGCAATGTAGGTGCGACTGGTCTAACAGGAACTTCTTTTGGTTTAGGAATTTCAATTGGGACTACTTCTTCAATATCAAAATCAAATTCAAATTCTTTTTCTTTTGGTTCTTCTATCAGACATATTTTTGAACACCCATCACCACTTTCCGTATTGCCGTCATCACACTCTTCGTATTCCTCGAGTATTCCGTTTCCGCAAATCGGTACCTCTATTTCAAATTCAGATATGCACATCGGAGTACATCCATCACCGTAGTTTACATTTCCGTCATCACATTCCTCTGTACCTTCACGTATGCCGTTACCACATCTCCAGTCCTCAATGCGACATCCTGAAGAACAGCCATCACCGTTTTCTGTATTGCCGTCATCACATTGCTCTCCGGTTTCCAGAAGTCCGTTACCGCAAATGTAAGCTACAGGGTATCTGTCGAAACATTCTGTTGTGATTATCTGGCAGTTCAAACAGCTAAGGCTTCCGTATTCGTATCCAAAATCTTCACAGGTAAGTCCTCCAAGATTTCCTCCATCACATTGTTCTCCTGTATTTATCAAACCATTACCGCAGTACTGGGATGCGTACACATTTCTAAGATTGTAATTATCTGATGAACCTTCAACTTCAATCTCTGATATTGCTCCAATCAGGTGATAGCTGGTTGAGTCTTTTGTTCCGGCATCGCTGACAATCCTTCCGTAGTCCATCCAGTAGCTGCTACTGCTTTGTGCAACTGCATCAGCGCTAAAAAGCAAACATGCACTCAATGTGCATACTGCCATAGTCCCTATATACGCGTGTGTGCGTATACGCGAGGATGCAAGGATAGCCCTAAAATTTATTAATAGTTTGCGCAACAAAGCTATATTTTTTTATTTGTTTTTGATTCTTAATGAATCTTTATATTCTAGCATATTTAAGCCGGATACTCAAGTCTTAGGGTTTGCGACAAATTGTTTATATTGTATTGATGTATGCTAAAATAAACTTGCACAAGAGAATATATATTGTATAATCTGAATTTAGACCTTGACAAAGCCAATAAAGCCTCTTAATATAAAAGTGCAAAAAGAGGGAAATAAAAATAAAAATGCATTAACTTTTAATACTATGGATGCATCTTTAGCAGGAAACATGGGGTTAGACGAGCAGGTGTCGGAAAAAGATAATTTTGATTACAATGAATGTTTACAGCATTTGAAACTTATTGAAGCTGGTTGTATGGATACTGAAGCTAAAAAGATTTTAGAGCCTTTATATGCGGATTTAGCCATTATATATCACGAATTAATAGCTGAATTATTTAAATACACAGAAGATGAAGCGCATGCAACAGGATTGAGTGAAAAAGATATAGCTGATGCAAGAAACGGCATATTAAATGACGATTCACTGTCTTGGCTAATAAGTGAAGTAGAAGAAATGTTGGATTAATTTAGTTTAAATCTTCAAGTAGTTTTTGCAATATTAATCTTTGAATGTTTTTGTTTTTTGGCAGCATATTTTTTATTTTATCTATATCCTTCCTTATTTTATTTGACGTGATGTTTTTTATAACCTCGTTAGATATTTTTACCTCCTGTCTCTTTTTGCTGTCTCTCTCCTTTTTCTTATCTTTTTTAGTCGCACTAGCGTTCACCACTCTATCTCTTCCTTCTTGTTTTGCTTTATACATTGCTACATCCGCCCTTTTTTTGATAGTGGCAGGTGTATCACCTTTTTTATAGCTTTCTACCCCTATGGATATTGTTCCTAGTAAGTTGGCTTTAACGATTTTATATAATTCGTTTTGTTCATTTTTGGTTAAATCCTCAAAACTTTTATTTGTATCAATTATACTGTTTTTAAGCAAGTCCAGTCCTTTGGCGGGATTATATATGCTCATTATTCCTCTTTCTTCAATTAATTCGTCTAAAAATGTGTCTAACATTGGCTTTAACTCTTTTTTTACTGCTTGTCTTAATCTTTCCGCACCAATAGCTGCCATACCATTTGTTTGGGGGAATATAGCTGCGAATTCTTCACCGCCAATACGTGCGGGATAGTCGGTATCACGAATAGTTTGCTGGATTATTTCTGCAAATTTTTTCAAAATTTCATCACCTGCTGTTTGTCCAAGAATATCATTAACATTTTTAAATTTATCAATATCCATCATCAACAGGCTAAGTTCAGCTGGTTTATTTGGTTTTTTTTCAGCTTCTCTGATTGCCAATTGAATGTAGGTATTGATTTCTTGGCTATATCCCTTTAGATTATTCAGACTGGTTAATTGATCTATTACTGATTCTTTATCAAGTTTTTCATTTTTAAGAGCAAGTACAAAGCCATCTCTCTTTTCTTCAATAAACTCTTTGTTTTGTTTATTTTGAATACTTACTAATTCTTCAATTTTTTCTTCAGGAGCACCATGTTTTTTTAATGATTCGATATTTGGCGTATTGCTTGATACATCTTTCTGATTGATTTGTTCAATAAGAGGGCATTCCCTTTCTTTATTTATCAATTCTTCATATGTAGGTTGATTTTTAGAATTCTTGCTGTTGTCTGCTTTTTTCATTTTGTTGTGAATTTCAAAATTATCTTAATCT
>JAUXDO010000013.1 GCA_030618315.1 Candidatus Peregrinibacteria bacterium
GACGTGGAATATATATTATCCACAGCCGGAGGCTAGCCCTACACGAGGTAATCCGAGTTGCCCCACGGCGATAGCCAGCCCAACGCGAAGCAGGACTATTCAGTCTCTTCATCAGATATGAAAATTTCACGTGGTTTCGCACCATTCGCAGGACCTATTAATCCGTGATCTTCGAGGATGTCTAGTAAACGGGCGGCACGGGCGTAACCGACGCTAAGTCGGCGCTGGAGGAGAGAGGCAGATGCCTTTCCTGTGTTTTTAATAACCTGGAGCGCGTCGTTGTACAAACTATCCTGATCTATTCCGTCACCACCCATTCCAACCATTCCCATATCGGTTCCGGATGGGATTGTATTGACGATTGAATCGTCGTAAGTCGGTTCAATCGTAAGTTTCACGCGATTGGTGACCCGTTCAATTTCCTTACTGGAAACATAAACACCCTGCACACGTATTGGTACACTCATATTTCCAGGCATATAAAGCATATCACCCATTCCAAGCAAATCTTCTGCGCCGATGGAATCGATTATGGTTCGACTGTCTACTCCGGATGTTACGGTAAATGCGATGCGAGTTGGGATATTGGCTTTGATCACACCTGTAATAACATCGACGGATGGTCGCTGAGTTGCAATAATCAGATGTATACCAACTGCTCTGGCCATTTGTGCTATTCGGCAGATTAGAGCTTCTGTTTCTTTTTTTGTCGCCTGCATCATTAAATCTGCTAGCTCATCGATTACAATTATGATTTTATACATTCTCTTTTCTTCTCCCTGATTATATTCTTCGATGTTACGGTATTTTTTATCTGAAAGCTCACGATATCTACGATTCATTTCCGCAACTGCCCATTTAAGTGCGGAATGGGCTTTTTCCGGATCAGTAATCACCGGTGTAAGAAGATGAGGAATACCGTTGTAGCTGGTTAGCTCAACTCTTTTTGGGTCGATCATTATAAACTTGAGGTCTTGCGGTGAATTCTGATAAAGGAGAGAAATGAGAAATGCATTCATTCCAACCGATTTACCTGACCCCGTTGCACCAGCGATAAGAAGATGAGGCATGCTTGTTAAATCGTCGATTACCGGAGCTCCGCTAACATCACGACCTACAACTAATTTGAGTTTGGATTTTATGCTGTCAAATTCTTCACTTTCGATTAACTCACGCAGATGTACCACCATTCTTTTGTCATTTGGAACTTCGATTCCGACAAGTGCCTTTCCCGGTATCGGTGCTTCCATACGAATAGACTTTGCGGCAAGCGCAAGAGCTAAGTCGTTTTTAAGTGCTGTGATTTTGTTTAATTTGATTCCTTCGTGTGGTTGCAAGGTGTACTGAAGTACTGTTGGTCCGATATTTACATCCTTCATGCTTACAGGAATATCAAACTGTCCGAGCTTTTCTTTGATCTTCTCGGCATTTTCCTTTAGAACTTTATCGCTGACGTAAACTTCGGAACTTGCGGAGCTAAGGATATCTAGTGGCGGAAATTCCCAATCACTGTAATCAATATCCTCCACTTTCATCTTTGGCTCATCTCTTTTTGTGACTTTCATTGGTTTGTTGACTGCAAAAGGCTGGGGTTCTGTTTTAGATTCTGACTTGGATTCTTCTTTATCAATATTAAGTAATGGCTTTACTATATTAAGCTCGTCTTCACCTCTTTTAAGTAAACGGGATTTTTTTATAGATGAAGGTTTTGTACCAACTTTTATCTGACGATTAGGTATTACAAGGCTAATAATGCTTCTGAACGAAACTTCAAAAGTGATTAGTATCGCGATTAATAATACGACTATAAGTACCACCTGAGCACCCGTATCTGAAATAAATATTCTGAGCAGAACGGACGAGAGGAAACCGGCGTAACCACCAAATTGTTCCACATTATCCATCATTGATTCCATTGGTGTGCGCATATGAACAAGCCCAAGTCCTGAAAATATTAAAAGCCCGATACCGAGATAACGTGTTGCATCAAATCTGATTCTTCTGGATACAAATAGTGTTATAGCAAAAAGCAAAAATAGGACTGGTAGTGCGTAAGTTCCTATTCCAAATATAAGACGGAGATAGGTGTTTGCCCAGTTTCCGAGTATACCTGCCTTACCGCTAATAACGAGATAGAAAATTACGGCTAATCCTAAATAAATAACCGCTCCGACTTCTCGTGCGATATGGGATTCAAGTTCGATTTTAAAATCCTTTTTTTTGAGCCGTCTTGTTCTTTTGGACCCGCTAAGCGAGTTAACTCTTCTTGTGGCCATTTATTTTTGTTTAATTGACTAAGTAATTGTAGCAAAAGGAGGTGGTTATTACAAATAAATAACGATAAAAAAGGGATTTCTCGACTTCGCTCGAAATGACGACCAATGCTGGGGGGAAGGCGGATTTTGCGGAAGCAAAATCCGCCTTCCCAAAAACAGGCATCTGTCATTCCGAGCGAACGAAGAGAGCCGAGGAATCTCTTCCTATTTTTTCTTCGCCACTCTTTTCTTAACTCTTCTTTTCACCTCAGCTGATAATTTTGCAGTACCCAATACGCTTTTATATTCAAGTTTATATATGTGAAGAAACGCGAGCGTAAGAGTTAATATAAACGGACCGAATAAAAGCCCCTTTATTCCAAATACAAATGCGCCACCAAGTAATACCAGCATAACAGCAAGAGGATGAAGGGCGGAAGTTGAACCAATTACATACGGCTTAATGATATTATCTGCAAGACCGACGATTATAATACACCAGATTAATAAGAAGATTGCTGCAACCCAATGTCCTCCAATTATTAGAGCTCCAACTGCCGGAATCCATACAATTGCTGTTCCTATGTATGGAACAGGTGAAAGTAATGCGGCAATTGCACCCCAAAAGGCAAAACTGCCAATTCCTGTAATTGCAAAACCCAGACCTACAAGAAGTCCCTGCAATATTGCAGCTCCGAATATTCCGTAAATTATTCCATAGCTAAGACCGTGCAATTTTTTAAACAATTCCTTACGATATTTTTCAGAAAGAGGTAACATTGAATGAAAGAAGTCAACAAGCTTTCTTCCATCCCGCAAAAAGTAAAACATAGCCATTAAAAATACAACTATATGTATTAGAAATACTGATAGATGCTTCAAAATATTTGTTGTTTGCCCCAATAGAAAAGTGCTGACTACACCAATTAAATCTCCTGCGGATTTTAGAATATCGGATGTAGAGAATGGAGAATAGGCAATAATTTCTTCAATTTTTTCACTAAAAGGAAGATTCTCAACAATTTTTGACATTGAATCATATTCTCCGCTTGCGATCAGCATATTAATCTTCCCGCTAAAAGTAATATAAGCATCAGATGCCTGACCAGCAATAAATGAAATTAGCAGTGTAAACGGAAATAACACCACAACTGCTACAAGCAAAAGTGATATAAAAGCAGAAACAGTTCGTGGAATATGCACCCTGCTATAAAGGACTTTATGAATAGGATAAACTGCGGTAACTATAACTCCAGCAATTAAAAGTGTTGGTACAAACGGTGATAGGAAAGTAAAAAGTACAACTATTAATAGAAGCAGAATACCTAGCAGAAAGTATTTTTGTATTCCGTGTACAATTTCGTTGTTTTTTGTTGGCATGGTTTTTATTTTATTATTTGTTAACAATTTAATAATACGACAAAAATGATAAATGATAAATGTTAAATGATAAATGATCTATCCCTTGTTTTAAGCCATAAACTATGATATAATTAATCGAATATATTAAAAATATGACAAATAACTCCTTTATTCAACAATTTAGCTCCAAGCGAAACATACTTCTTTCTCTGTTGCTTGGTATTTCGATGATAATATCGATGGTTTTTGTGTATAAATTTTCAGCAAATGCAGCTCAGAATATTATCAAGATCACAAGTAAGTGGGGGCAAATGGGAAACCCTGTCATTGGAATAGGCGGACCTGGAAACACAGTGCTGGTTTGGCAGGATAGTGGTGGGAAAAGTTATGAAATCATGTATCAAATATTTGATGGATCCGGTATGCCTGTTGGAATACCTGGAAGAGGCAACAAATACAGACCAAATGACCAATCAAATCCGGCAATTGCAATGGATAAATATGGAAATTTTATTATTGTCTGGCAAAGTTATAAACAGGACGGAAGTGGTGCCGGGATTTTTGCCAGAAGTTTTTCTCATGACGGTAAAATCATAACTAAAGAATTTAGAGCTAATACTTATCTTATTGGAAATCAGGCGTATCCTGATATCGCTATGAATGATTCTGGCGATTTTGTCATAACCTGGATCAGCGAGGGGCAAAATGGTTTTGCCAAAAGTATTCATGCTCAGATGTTTAATTCAATGGGGGAAAGAGTGGGAAAAGAAATCAAAGTCGGTTCTAGTGCCTATGACGTTGAAGATTCTTCTGCTATCAGCATAGATAAATACGGAAATTTTATGATAGTTTGGGAATCGCGCGAAGAAAGTGACTGGAATATTTATGGTCAAATATTCGATTACAATGGTAATCGTGTGTCTGAATCTGATATTCTTATAAATACAACAACCGATTATGATCAGGAACATCCTGATATTTCTACAATAGGCAGTAGTCAGTTCATGGTGGTTTGGAAAAATGAATCTATGCATGATATACTTGAATCCAGTATGGAAAATATTAACGGACAGGTGTTCAATAAAACCGGTAGTAAATCCGGTGATGAATTTGAAATTACTTCTGCCACACTTGGTCATCATGAACATCCTAGTATTACACAAACGTCTTCTTCTAAGGCTTATGTAACCTGGGAGAATTATTCCAAAAATGGTAGCAATTCAAAAACATGGTGTATATATGGTCAAGTAGTTCAATCAAATGGAACGATTAGCGGAGATTTTGAAAAAATAAGTGATGATGCAGATAGATGGAATAAAGCTCCTGTTGTAGCATCAAATGGTGAATCAGTGCTAAGCGCAATATGGACTTCTTTGAATCACAAAAAGTACAAAAGGGCTATTCATTATAAAAGGTTGGTGGAACCGAATTCGTGAAAATTAAATAGCGGTTAGCGAATAGCGACTAGCGGTTAGCTTAAAATGCTAATCACTGACCGCTAACTACTAACCGCTATTTAGCTTTCAACTTCCCCGCCTCATGCCATACAAGGAACACACCTGCACCTATTAATGGATATAGGATGTCAGCTCTTGTTAGCGCATCAAAACCAAACCAGATTGATATTGATGGGATGTATATTAGAAGTGCAACTGCAATTAGTGAGATAACAAATGACCCCCAAAGCTGTGGATTGGTGAAAAGATATTTAGTAAAGATTGTACGGCTTGTTCGGCGTGAAAGGATGTTGATGAATTGGCAAAAAATGATTCCTGTATAAGCTGCTGCCTGCCCAGCTGCTACTGTACCTGAGCCGAATTTGTAGACCATTACAAAGGAGAAAAAACCAGCTGCCCCCATCCAGAATCCATAAAAGATTAGATTAAAGAGGCTATTTTTATTGATGATATGATCATTTAAATCCCGTGGTGGATTCTTCATTATATGCTCTTCCGCTGGGTCGAATGTAAGAGCAGTAAGAGGCAACATTTCACCGACCAGATCAATGGCAAGTATTTGGACAGCGGTGATAGGTAATGGCAAACCGAAGGCTACACCGATAAAACCGAGTAGTACGCACGTAAGCTCTCCGTTGTTGGAAGTGATGGATGAGAGGATTGTCTTTTTCAAGTTATGAAAAATCGTGCGCCCCTCTCTTATCGCTGACGTAAGCGTACGAAAATTATCATCGAGTAATATTATTTCCGATGCTTCCTTTGCAACCTGGGACCCCATCCTGCCCATAGCAACACCTATGTCGGACTTTTTCAGGCTCAGGGTATCGTTTACCCCATCCCCTGTTACAGCTACCACTTCTCCCATTTCTTGCAGAAGAGTGACAATTCTATATTTGTCTTCGGGAGATACGCGCGAGAATATTGTGGAACGTGCTTTGAGTATCTTTTTGAGATTTGCGTCTGTCAGCTTCTTTACATCATCACCGGAGTATACCGGTAAAGGATCACCGTCATGTTTCATACCGATACTTTCTGCAATTGCCTTGGCGGTAACCGCGTTGTCTCCGGTAATCATCATTACGCGGATGTTGGCATCGTAAGTATGTTTAATAGCTTCTTTTACTCCGATTCGCGGTGGATCTATCATCGCCACAAAGCCAGCGAAAGTAAATTCCTGTTCGGATTTTTTTATGGAATATCTTCGGGATTTACCTATTGCACCTACTTCCGCTTTTGGAAAATCACGATACGCAAGTGCGATTACACGAAGTGCCTGTCCCGCAAAACGTTCACCTTCTTTAATAACTGATTGGCGCATTTTTTCAGTCAAAGGTATACGTTCGTTATTAACCTGGACGTGTGTACAGCATGATAAAACTGATTCTAACCCTCCTTTCATAAATCCGATAAGCTTACCTTTATGCAGACGAATCATCGTCATTCTTTTTCTATCACTATCGAATGGTAATTCTTGTACAAGTTTAAAATTTTTATCGAGATTGGCAGGCTTTAAACCGACTTTCATTACTAATGGAGTGAAGGCGGCTTCTGTTGGGTCGCCTATTGCGTACCAACCCTTGTGATGTTTATCTGGTGGCTCTGTCCGGCCATTTGATGCAAGGAAGCCATCTTCAAAAAATTGCTTTAGATCTTCGAATGTCTGTTTACTGATTTTCTTTCCATCTTCAAGAACTTGTCCTTTCGGGCTATAGCCAATTCCTGTGACTTCAAATATTCTCCCTTGCGCAAAGCAATGAGTAATCGTCATCTCATTCTTTGTAATCGTCCCTGTTTTATCGGAGCAGATTACGGTTGTTGAACCGAGGGTTTCTACGGATGAAAGTTTTTTTACTATGGCCTTCATTTTTGCTAAACGACCTACTCCTAAGCTCAAAGCGACGGATATTTGGGCGGGCAGACCTTGCGGTACACAAGCCGCCGCAACACCGATGGCAAATAATATACTGACTTCTATGGCGAGTTTGATGTTTTCTCCACCTCCAAGATTTAAAAAGAAATTTATGACAAATAGACCAAGTGCGATTACTCCGGCAATTTTGGTTAAGGACTTTGCAAGTATATTGATTTCTTTCTGGAGGGGGGAAAGGTCGTGATGAATGGCTTCACTCGTTCTTGCTATACGACCGATTGCAGTATCCATCCCCGTTCCATATACAATTCCGTACGCATTACCTTTTGCGACTGTAATTCCCATAAACACGATATTATCCTGATCGGTAATCGTTATTTCTTTATCTATTATAAGATTCGCAAACTTTTCCTGCGGGACTGATTCCCCTGTCAGAATAAAATCGTTTGTACTAAAGTTTGTTGTTTGTGTCAGGCGGACATCTGCAGGCACCGCATCTCCTTCCCCTATATATATAAGGTCTCCGGGTACAAGCTCACTTTGATCGATTTCCATCTTTTTGCCGTCTCGAATTACCGTGGCCTTAGCTTTTACTATTTGTTTTAAGGAATCGAGAATTCTTTCTGCTTTGAATTCCTGATAAAAACCGATAATCGCATTAACAAAGACTATTATGAGGAGGATTGTTCCACTTCTGAAGTCGCCTAAATAATAAGCAAGACCTGCCGCGATTATCAAAACGAGAATTAAAAGATCTTTAAATTGGTCAAAAAACTTAAAAATGACTGGACGACGTTTCGCCTCCTGAAGTTTATTTGGACCGTAATGGGCAAGCCGTTTTTCTGCTTCAAGAGGAGTCAGGCCTTTTTTAAGGTCAGTATTTAGATTTTTTACGGACTCTTTGACCGATAGTTGGTAGAAGTATTTTTCTTTGAGTTTCATTATCCAAAATATAACATATGATTTCAATATTTTATATAGGAGGGATTCCTCCACGCGCTCCGCTTGGTCGGAATGACGGCAATCCTGCAAGGGGAGAGGGCGAATTTGCTACCCAAATCCGCCCTCTCCATCCCACTTGCAACAGTCATTCCGAGCGAAGTTTACGAAGTCGAGGAATCCCTTTCTTAACATTGAACGAATTTCAAAAATCCATTAAACTATCTCTGCCCTTTTAATAACAAAAATGGATAACATCCGCAACTTCTGCATCATCGCCCACATTGACCACGGAAAATCGACTTTAGCCGATAGGTTTCTGGAAATTACCAGTACTGTTGCTAAACGCGATATGAAGCATGGTCAAATGCTAGATACAATGGAACTTGAACAGGAAAGAGGTATTACGATTAAGCTTCAGCCAGTGCGAATGGACTACGAGGGTTATATTCTGAATTTGATTGATACTCCGGGGCATGTGGATTTTACGTATGAAGTGAGCAGATCGCTTGCTGCGTGTGAGGGGGCGATTTTAGTTGTGGATGCAACGCAAGGAATTCAGGCACAGACTCTCGCCAACTTATATATGGCGATGGAACATGATTTAAAGATCATTCCTGTTATCAATAAAATCGATATGCCGGCCGCTGAACCGGAAAAGGTGAAGGATGAAATTGAAAATATGCTTGCGATAGATAGAAGTGAAGTAATCGAGGTATCGGCAAAAACAGGTGAAAATATTGAAGAGGTTTTAAAAGTGGTAATTGATAAAGTCCCAAACCCAACTGAGGGCGGGCTTAGATATCAATTAGGGATAGAAAATGATGATGAAGCTCGTGCACTTATATTCGATTCAGTTTATGACACATATAGAGGAGTTGTTTCGTATGTAAGAATGGTGAGTGGCACTTTTAAAAAAGGTGATAAGCTGACTTTTATTAATGCAAAAACTCAAATTGAGGTTTCGGATCTTGGATACTTCAGACCAAGTTTTGAATCCCAGAAGCAGCTTTTACCCGGTGAAGTCGGTTTTATTGTTACGGGACTGAAGTCTGTTGGAGAAGCTCAAGTTGGAGACACACTTACTCAAACTCGAAACTCGAAGGACCCACCACGGCGGGCAGGCGAAACTCGAAGTACTGAAGCGCTTCCTGGATACAAAAAAGTTATCCCTATGGTTTATGCCGGAATTTACTGTATTGATGGTGACGATTATCCTCAGCTTAGAGATGCTATGGAAAAACTAAGCCTGAATGACGCTGCTCTTGCATATGAACCTGACAATTCTCAGGCACTTGGTTCCGGTTTTAGATGTGGATTCCTTGGATTATTACATATGGATATTGTTCAGGAAAGATTGGAGCGGGAATATGATATGGATATTATTACAACAGCTCCATCCGTTTCTTATATTCTGCAGATGAAAAGTGGTGAAAGGATAACAATCTCTTCCCCTGTAGAATTACCGGATAGAAGTGGGGTAGAAACTATTTCGGAACCATGGGTAAAACTTGAAATTGTATGCCCAAAAGAAATGGTGGGGGATGTTATGAAAATTGTGCAGGACAGGCGTGGTTTCCACAAAAATATTACTTATATGGATGCGGACAGAACATTGATTAATTTTGAAATGCCATTAGCTACTCTTATTATTGATTTTTATGATGCGCTTAAGTCAGTAAGCTCCGGTTATGCGTCTATGAATTATGATTTTATGGAGTATAGAGAAGATCAGTTGGTAAAACTCGATATTCTTATTGCTAATGAGCTTGTGGAGGGACTTAGTGTTATGTGTCATAAAACCGAAGCACAGAATTTAGGTGGTAAATTATGTAAAAAATTAAAAGAAATAATACCTCGCGCTAACTTTGCCATCGCAATTCAGGCCGCAATTGGTGGTAAAATAATTGCGAGAGAGACAGTATCGGCTTATCGAAAAGATGTTACTGCCGGATTGTATGGAGGTGATGTTACTCGTAAGAACAAGCAATTGCAAAAGCAGAAAAAAGGTAAGAAAAGGATGAAGCAAATGGGCAGTGTTTCCCTTCCACAAGAGGCGTTTCAGGCTATTTTGAAGAAGGATTAATTATATATTTATAGTTAAATTTATGGTGTATTTTGTGTACCAAGGCGCTACTTGACAAAAGTAAGTATTTTAGATACAATACTACCTAATTTATTGTATTAATCTGTAATATGAGTGATGATTTTAAAAATAGATGTCTTAATCTAGATGGGTATATTACTGGCGAGTTGTCACATCATGATACTATACGTTTTAAGGAGCATATTTTAGCCTGTAGACAATGTCGTGAATTAATTAAGCCATTACTGGAAATAGCAAAAATATATAAAAAGGAGGGGGATGCATTGGAACCAGCAGAAGAGGTGATTAACGAATCCAAGAAAAGCTGTGTTGATCTTGATGACTGTATTAATGGGGAAATGTCTTCCAATGAAGTTGCTCGTTTTACGGAACACCTTAAAGTCTGTAGACAATGTCGCGGATTAATTGTGCCATTACTGGCAATGAGAAAGATGGATAAGGAAATGGAAGATACATTCAGACCAACAGAAGCTAAGATTGATGCTCTTTTAAGAAAATCCAAACAACTGGAAAAAGAGGATCTACAATTAAGATTGGAGGGAAAAATGACAGAATTAAAATGGGAAGAATTTGCTCGGGAAACAAAATCAACTTGGCTCAGTAAGATTTTTAGATTATTTAAAAGAAATTAATTATTACAAGATTGCAAAATTAATTTGTGATTGGTTTTTTTATGAAACGTCATTCATCCCTCTGAAGGCGCGCAAGCGCTTGCTCGCCTTCTTTGCCATCGCAATTCAGGCCGCTATTGGCGGTAAAATTATTGCGAGGGAAACGGTTTCCGCTTACAGAAAAGACGTTACTGCCGGATTGTATGGAGGAGACGTAACTCGTAAGAACAAACAGCTTCAGAAGCAGAAAAAAGGCAAGAAAAGGATGAAACAAATGGGTAGTGTTTCCCTTCCACAAGAGGCGTTTCAGGCAATTTTGAAGAAAGACTAGGAGTCCGGACTCAGTTGACAAAAAGATGTACTTTATAGTAAAGTGGTATACTTTTAATTGTATAATTATGCGAAATGGCCAAAATATGTAAAGAAATAAGTGTGGATGAAATTACTGATTATATTGGTGGTAGGTTGTCACGCAGAGAAGTTCTTCGTATCCAAGAGCACTTTTTATCCTGTTGGGAATGTCGCAATGAGACAAACATACTATTAGCAATTCAATATGATATAGATTCAAGTGAAGACCCTCCTATTCCTGAAGGAGCAATTGAAAGAATAATGGAAGATTTAAGAATTAGAGAAGAAGCCAAATCAAAAAAAGAAACAGAATCTTTCTGTGCGAGGTTTAGAAATTTTCTAAAAAAACACTTTCTGTTTTAACATAAGACTACAAAGTTAATTTATGATTTTTGAGATTTATGCATTAGAATAATCTTGTAATTTTGCCCGTTCTCCGTAGTAATGAAAAATCCTTTAAATTACTATCGTGAGAATATTTATACAACTTGTATTACTACGAAGGATGAATAATAACTAATCTTGTAATAAATTTTCACAGGAATAATTGAAACCACAGGCAAGATATTGTATAAAAAAGAGAATCAAATAACTATTGAAGCTCCTGAAGTTATCGATGAGCTGAAAATCGGATCAAGTATTGCGGTTGATGGCGCCTGTTTGACGGTTGTGGAAAAAACCGATAAGGATTTTACGGCTGACGTTATGCCGATTACTTTTGAGAAAACAGTTTTGGGTGATAGAAAAAAGGGGGATGTTGTTAATCTTGAACTAGCGATGATGCATACCGACAGATTTGAGGGGCACGTGGTAAGCGGGCATGTTGAAGATACAGCGGAACTTAGTGAGCAGAAAATAATTGAAAATGCTTATTGGTTAACGTTTAAATTTCCATCGGATTTGATGAAATATGTCGTTCCTCAGGGTTCAATTGCTTTAAATGGTATTAGTCTAACTGTTGCAGAAGTTGATGAAGAGGGCTTTGCGGTCAGTATTATTCCACACACTTGGGACAATACAAATTTACATGAGCTCTCTATCGGTGATAAAGTTAATGTGGAGACGGATTTAATGGCGAAATATAGTGAAAAGTTCTTAAATAATTAAATAAAGTGAGTCTAATTAAAAAAAATATTAAAGGAGATATAAAAGTAAAAAAGTCTACCAAGATTGGCATTGTCAAAAGCACTTATAATTCTAAAATAACTGAGGTTCTTGAGTCCAGTTGTATTAAAGAACTAAAAAAATCAGGAGTCTCTGATAAAAATATTAAGATAATCAAAGTACCTGGTGCTTTTGAGCTACCATTTAGCTGTCAAAAGATGGCTAAGACTAAGAAGTTTGACGCAATCATCGCTCTTGGTGCAATTATAAAGGGTGAGACTCCTCATTTTGATATAATTGCTAATGCTTGCGCATACGGTATAATCAAAGCAAGCCTAAGAACTGGTACTCCAATTATTTTTGGAGTGCTTACAACCAATAATCTCGCTCAGGCAAAAGCCAGAATTAAAGGCGGAAAGCGCGGAGATAAAGGAATTGAGGCAGCAATTACGGCATTAACCATGACTAATTTAAAATGAAAAAACTAATAATAACAATCGAAGAAATTTCAGAAAAACCAAATTCTCACTCCATTACGTTTGATGGTGATTTTGACGGATCTGCGAAAGAAAATGTTGCTGGAATCGAAAGTTTCGTAAATTCTGCTTCTGAAAAAACTAATTTAGTTTTTGATTTTATCAAATTACACTATATGAACAGTTATGGGATTGGACAGTTGGTGAATTGGCACAATGTTATAAATCAAAAAGGCGGTAAAATTGCCATTGTTGGTGCCAACAAAGATGTTGAAGATATTTTTGCGATACTTGGAATAAGCGGACTTTTTAAAAACTATCCGGATATGGTATCGGCTATAGCTGGACTGTAAATTTCAGATTTGCCTATTATATTGTCTGAACCGTTGATTTACGCTGATTCTGCTGATTTCGCTGACACTGATTTTCATATGATTTCACTGATTCACGCTGATTACCGATTCGTAGGGACGCATTGCAATGCGTCCCTACATTGTTTGGTGAATAATTAAATTGTTATTGCCAAATAACAAATCAACGTAATCATTCGCCGCGGCGAATCAACGTAATCAGTGTAATCAATGTCAGTGAAATCATTTAAATCATATGAGAATCAGCGGTTCAGACAATATTGAATTATCCAATCTTCTTCTGCTTTTCAACTAATTCCTCAAGATGTCTTACCAGATTTACAAAAACTTCCTGCATAAAGGCCTGCAATTGTTCAAGTTCGTGTCCAACTTTTTGACCTGTTAAAAAATTTCGCAATACGAACGCAGATAACTGCACTAGTGATGGTGAAATTTCTCTTACCATCTTCCAACTCCCAACAGGATCATTTGAGCGTTTAGTGGTTACTAAACTTTCTAGACTTCTGTGTGGCTTTTTTACTGCGACTTGATTGATTTTACCGACCCATTCATCGATTTTCTTTTTTATTTCAGGGGATAAAGATTGAAAATCTTTTCTACCGGATACTGTTAAAGCTTTGGTCTCAGGAATTCCTCCTTCTGCCGACTCAAGATAGCCTTTTATTTTATCCGAAGCATTTTTGTCGATTAATGAAATTACTGCCAATATTAATTCTGAAGGAATGTCCTGTGCTAACGAACGGGAAATAAGTAAAAATAAATCAGTATTTTCTGGTTGGCTTAAAAAATTAACCAAAATTAAGGCTAAGTTATGATCACTTGCCTTTGCCTGCCCTTCTTCCTTCTGCAATTGAGCTAGAGCTTGCTGAGTTCTTTTCATCTCCTCGCTAAATTGCTCATCACTCCCCTCACCTGCTTCTTTTGGGGCTGGTCCCGAAAATAATTCAAAATCTCCACTGTCTGCCATAATAATTAATTAAAGATTATTCGTTACAAGATTACAAGATTGTCATCATAATTACAAATTCTTATATAAAAAATAATGACTTCTATCTCTGTTAACGCATAATCTGGTCATCTGTCTGCTATCTAAAATGTGAAAAAATTGGAAAAAATTGTTACAAATAATTAGTTTTTTCAAATTTTAATCAACTACAGTCAATTTAGGCTGTGCAAGTAATATCTCAAAACTCATTATATTTTTTTAATTTTTTGCAAAAAAAAACCACGTAATAGTTACATGGTTTGATATATTACTAATTGTTTTTTTGAATTTTAAGCAGGAATAATATTAACCAGCTTATCTCGGAAAATCCTACCGTCGTACTTTGTTCTTCTTTTTTCAGAAAATTTAACAATACCTGTCTTTAGAGCAAACAGAGTAAAATCTTTACCTACTCCAACATTTTCACCCGCATGAATTTTATTACCTTTTTGACGAACAAGAATTCCACCTGCATTAACCTTTTGTCCTGCAAAAAGTTTAACACCTAAGCGTTTTGAATTTGAATCTCTACCATTTTTAGTGGAACCACCAGCTTTTTTATGTGACATATCATTGAAAATTAACTTGCTGATGGATTTTATAGTAAATACGGATTTTTGGCAAGGATTTTTTTAAAGTGACATTTAAAAAAAGAAAATGCATAATGAATATATATGGCAAAGAACAATAAAAAAATCATTAAAAAGAAGATTTTAAAACCTATTACATTCGGTGTATTAGCCGTTTTTCTGATAATTATTGTTATTCAGATAGCGAACCCAATGAACACTGCACAAAAATCTGCTGTACAGGAAGTTGTTATGCAATTTGGGGATGATTTAAATGAAATGCGTGAATATTTACTACTTCCCAAGCGGGATTATTCATATTTGAATAATGAAATATCTCAAAATCTATCTGATGATACGCTTTCTTCTCAAAGTATTTACCGTTTTGTAAACGAAGTTGGGGAAAGTTATTTATCAGACAAAAAAAAGGAATCGAACCACCAGGAAATTCTGGACTTAAAGAAAGATGGTGATTTTTATCAAAAAATAACTGCTCTTGGCTTATTGCCTGCAAGATATCTGGAGGATACTGCAGAATTTGCAAAATATAAATTCTATGTAAAGCAGGATGCCATTGCTCAATTGGTTTTGGATAAAGAAAGTAGTGAATTTTATATTCAGAGTATTATCGGAACTGAGTATTTAATGTGGGATGAAAGCAGTAGTCTGAAAGACGTTACATTACAATATATTAGTGATTACAAAGATAATATCATCGCGGTAAAAGCTCGTATTGCTGAACAAAAGGAGGCGATAATAAAGCTGTGGGATGATGAAAATTTAAAAAAGATTCTTTCTGAGAATAAATTACAGCCAAACTTTAATTCAACCGAAACAGAATCCGGATTTGAATATGTTGTTCAAAATATGGACGGAACAGCATTAATTGCAATAACAATAAATAGAAAAAATGGAAATTTTATTTTTGAGAACATCGAATATTCAAGTGTTGTACTGCTAATCGATCCACTTTCCGCAAAACTACAGACTTTATCCGGTGAAAGCCAGAGAACGATTGCAATTCAGGAGAAAAGAGAAGAATTAGAAAAAATGCTGTTTGGTGATGAGTTTACTGAGTCATTAACATCGGTTCAACTAAAAGTTCAACCAGGACGTGAAGAAGGCAACAGAATTCTTTATGACCTTCTGAACACTGAAGACGAAAATAAAATCGGCAGTATTATTTTTGAAACAGAAACAGGTAATCTTTTCTTTTTTAGAGCCAGTGATAGCGCTGAATTAAGCATTGATGATTTAATGATTGGCTCAAAAAAAAACAATTGAGCGTTCCTGGTAGTGTCAGCCCTGTTCCAATCAACAGAAAAGAGTCTGGGATTATTAATATTCTGCTTGCCGGAAAACATGGTGAAAATCTGGATACCATGATTATCGCAAATATTAATGCCAATAAGGGTACTGTTGGACTTATTAGTGTTCCGAGAGATATATTTTTTAACGGAAGAAAATTAAATAGTGCAAAATATTACTACGGTGTAGATGAGTTTAAAAGACAGCTTGGAATTATTACAGGACTGCATATCGATCACTACATGGTTATTGATATGTATGCATTTATTGAAGTTATTGATTTAATGGGCGGAATCAATATATATGTACATGAGCCTCTTGTTGATCCAACTTATAAGACATTTGATAATGGTGAATGGGGTACTTTAAATTATCAGCGCGGGGAATATCATCTTTCCGGTGTGCAAGCGTTGAGACTTGCCAGGTCCAGAGCTACTTCTTCTGATTTTGCGCGTGCTGAAAGACAACAGGATATTATTGTATCGATTAAGAATAAGGCAAATTCACTCGGAGCTGGTGATGCGGGCAGAATTGCCTACATGATAAGTGCGATACTTAAACGTACTCAGACTGACATGTCATATAAAACCATGATGTCTTACGCACTTAGATTTAAAAATTATAACGCTCAGACCAAAGGATCACTAAGCACATTTAATGTTTTAAAATCAGAGACACAAAC
>JAUXDO010000007.1 GCA_030618315.1 Candidatus Peregrinibacteria bacterium
TGATGCTATGAAAACTTTACTCAAATATGCAAAAGAGAAACTTGGATTAAAAGAGGTTTATCTGAATGTCGATATTCCAAACATCCCTGCTCAAAAAGTTTATAAAAAGTGTGGATTTGAAATTGTTGCTAAAGAAAAAGCCCCTGAGCGCACAAATAGCGGAGGAGAGCAATATGTTATGAAGGTAGAATTATAATTACCACACCCTAGATACTCTTTCCTCTTTTTCATCTCTATCTCCATCTTCACGCGCAGATTTCAGGGAGATTTCATATATTTTTCTATATTTTTCAAGCCCTGCAAATACAACTGCTTCATCTTCCTTTTTGCAAAGTCCAAGATTGCAGTATCCAACAAGTTTGATCTTAACTCTGAATAACTGAATTAAGCTATCTGTACATAAATTACTAAAATCAATTTTATTTTTTATTAATCCACTCGAAATACCTACAGCAATACGCTGTTTTTCATCATCATCGATTTCCAGATTTTCTTTCATCCAATCCGCAAATTGAATGAGTCGGTTTTTTGTGTACATTTAGTTTGGAGGGCTAAATTGAGATATAAATATATTGATTTTAAATAAAAAGTCAAGAAATTAACAAGTCAGGTGAAAAGCCCCAATCACCTTTTTGCCTTCATCCGACAGTCGATTATAAGTTTTTACCGCATCGCCAGTTATTTCTATAACAAGCTCTACGCCTAAATTTTTTATATATCCAATAGTCTTTTGGGGAACTTTACACATACCAGAAGCACCACTTCCAATCACAAGTACGTCAAAACTATTCGGTAAATCCTTTAGGTCTTCAATACCCACAACATGCCCCTCTTTGCGCCACCAATCAATCACCTTCCCCTCCGATAAAATTAGATCGTGATCATATGTTTTATTGTCGATAGTGATTTGGCCGAAATTGTAGCTGTCTATCATACATTTACATTAATATATTCAAAATCAGGGATTACCAAAACAGGCATCATTCCTAAATGAAAAGTCGCTTCAATTGCTATTTCCATCTTAGCAATATCAATATCTGACTTATTATAATTACCGTAAATTCCGCTTTTTCCGCTAAGTTTGCATTCCACATAATCTCCAACCATCTCAAGTTCAATTTTGCCCCCGCCCATAATCTCCTTTTTTATCTGTGCACTTTCTGGATTTTCAATTCCGAGTTCTTCAAGAAGCATATTGTGGAAAAAATTGGCTTTATCCCACTTGTCCAAGGTAAAAACCTTAGCGATAAATTTACCATCGCTCGTAATCACAAATTTACCTTTTAGAAGATTAATTTTGCCGAATTCCGAAATATCCTCACCCCATATATGTATATCGGGTAGGTTTTTTAAGACTTCGATGTCTTGTGAAGTTTTTGCCATGATTTTGTTTTTATATTTTATTCATTATACCAAAAAAAACGCAAAACTAAAAATCTTATTAGCCTATGCTTTTGCCGAATTACCAGTAGCAATACCATCAAGTTCGTTCAAAAGCGATGTGACCCTGCTTCTTATCTCAAGATTAATCCTTCCTTGTACTAATTGCTTTGCCATTTCAAGTTTTTCCTCTGTAAGCCCCATTGTTTCCAGAGCCTCTTTTGTTTTTTGTCCAATATTCAGCGTACCATCATTTGAATTACAAAGAATATCAACCAGTTGTTCGATTTTTTCTTCATCTGCTGTAGCGTTTTTAGAAAATCTAAGAAGCCTGTTGACTTCACCTAAGCACGCAGAAACAACCAATGAACTCTTATTTCCAAGTAATTCGTAAAGCTCTCTATCATAATCAATTTTTGTTCTTTCTCTTGATCCAGCCTTTTCAAGAACGAATTCTCTTCGTAGATCGTTATGCCCCAATGAATTAGATTTGATATTCATAGTAAATTATTATGTATAAAATTTATTATTTCTGAATATCTCCAAACATAGTGCGTATTGTTTCAATAAAAGCATCCAAGTCTTTTAATATTACTATCGTAGCCCCAGCTTCCTTAATCAAATCATCTACGCTTGGATGTCCAGCGCGTCCGCTCCATCCGATTATAGGTTCTATACCAGCTTCTTTGCCTGCTTTTATTGCTTCCGCCCATGCCCCATCGTTGGCATTAACATCCCAGTCTGAAACCAAAAGGTCAATATTTCCTCTTTCTTCATTTATTATTTTAATTCCTTCCTTTACAGTATTAGCTGTTATTACATTAACATTGCAAAATTTTTCTAAAATACGTTTTGACATTTTTGTTATTGCTGGTTCATCATCCACAACCAGAACTGTTTTTTCCTCCTCTCCGTTCATAATATTAAAGTTAAATTTATTAGGCATATGATTTTAACAAATATTTAATGTTTTGTCAAACTTTATATCCAGTCACATGTTCCAATTACTTTTAGCCCAAACTTTTCAAGTGTTTGACCAACATTTTTCCTGACATCAAAAACAGTAATGATAAATAAATTATCACTTATTTTTTTAGATTCGATTGAGCCTAATTCCAAAGTAAGTAGGCCGCGATTATACGAATCCAAATTTCCTTCGATTTTAAAAGTTTTGAGCATTTTTAATGCTTATAAAAGGCTGACTATTATACCAAATAATGTACTATTGTCAAGTACATAAAAAACAATAAAAACAGATTGGTTAGAGCTGCTAATTATTAAGTGGTGGGCGCTATAAGAGTCGAACTTATGACCTTCTGGGTGTAAACCAGACGCTCTAACCAACTGAGCTAAGCGCCCCCGATTGCCAGGAGATATTATCAAAAAAGTATAATACTTGCAAGATTTTCTTTACAAAAAGGTGTATTTCAATAAAAATGAATAGGCAAAATCCTAACGTGGGGCCATCGTCTAGTGGTTAGGACTTCGGATTCTCATTCCGGCAACAGGGGTTCGATTCCCCTTGGCCCTACCATCGTAAAATCAAACTCCAGCCTACAGATAATCCTACGCCATGCTACGGATTCTCTTTCGGCTTACGTTTTATTTTACTCATTCCCTAATAGGGCTTGCATTCTTATTAATAATAAAACTCTCCACTATGTTACGTGTTTTATTATTAATAAGCCCTTCACTACAGTAATTCATCTCCGCTATGCTACGATAAATTACTTCCGTTACGGAACATGCAGCTCGCAATTTTACAAAAAATACCCACCTCATCTCGCTCTGCTCGCCCTTTTCTCGCATTTTTTGGGGACCCCTGTTTTTTTAGTAGGGCAAATTTGGAGTCCGGACTCCATTTACATCTCCAAAAATCTGGAGAAAAATACATCTCCTCATTATTTTTCAATTTCAATTGATATACCATTATTTAATTTCTTGGTAATCTTTTAAAATTCTAAAATCATTTTTTAACTCTTCTATCATATTTTGGTTATAAGTCGCCACAGCAGGATGATACAGAGGAATAATTTTAACCATCTGCTCGCCGTCATTTCCGTCAAAAACTCTGCCATGAATTTTGCTGATTCCATCACATTGATTCGATAAACCAAACAATTCCATAACAAAACGGCTGGCAAAATTCCCTAAACAGCATATTATTTTTGGCTGAATGATTTTAATTTGCCTAATCAAATAGGGGGTACAGGCGTCAATTTCGCTTTGTAAAGGATTGCGATTACCGGGAGGTCGGCATTTTAAAATATTGGTAATATAAATATCTTCCCTTTTCATTTCCGCGAATTGTAATAATTCATCAAAAATTTTTCCCGCCTGTCCGCAAAACGGTCTTCCTGTTTTATTTTCATTAAATCCCGGAGCTTCACCTACAAACACAATACTTGCCTGATGATTGCCCTGTCCTATAACCGGATAAATCCTTGTTTTATATAGGGAGCATTTTTTACAATCTAAAACTTCATCTCTGATTACTCTGAGATTTGGATTAATTTTATGCATATCATTCCATTTTTAGAAAATAGCCTAAAGAAGTTTATAAATTCACTTTTATTTTCACATATTACGAATATATATCCATAACATTGCAAAATCAAACAATTCCTCGCCGATAAACAATAAATCTGATAAAATGATTCACGTAAATCGTACAACATAAATCATACAACCTAGATGGAGCATAAAATAAAAGAACTCGCAGAGGCAATCACAAACACTCACACTAGCAATTTAGTGCAGAGTCATGTTAAGGAATTGAAATTTGAAAACAATCACCTGACAATTTATGTAGATAATGCAGGGCCTTTACACGAACTGGAAGGTGAGGAATGTGATCATCACTTACAAAACGGAATGGAAAAGGTGTATAGTGATATAACCTACGAATTGAAATTATCTGAGGGCGGGGGAATGCATGAGAGGGAGAATGCCGTTCCGCATGATATAAATCAATAATTTGCGCTTCGCTGTGGATTATGCTCGGAGTACCTCACGTGGATGAGCTTCGCGTGGATGTTGCCTTCGGCGTGGATGAGCTTCGCGTGGTTCTTATTTTATTGTGGGTGGATACTTTAAATGAGCCCGTCAAAATAAAATAGGACAACAGCGAGTAATCGAGCGACATCCACGCGAGTACTCGAGCTCATCCACAGGTCTGTACTCAGACCGACATCCACGCTAGTAATCTCGCAGACCCACGGCATCAGCCAGAATTAAACGGCGAAAAGCTCTTCCTATGAATCGGACATGCCCCATGCTTTTTAATGGCGCTCAAATGCACCTCAGTTCCATATCCCATATGATCTCCAAAGCTGTATTTGGGGTATTTTTTGTCATATTTGACCATCAAATGATCCCGATGGACTTTGGCGATAATCGAAGCTGCGGCGATGCTGAACACCTTCTCATCACCCTTAATTATTGGCATTTGCGGAATATCCATAATGTTCACAGGAACGGCATCTGTAAGGATAAAATCGGGCGTAGGATCGAGTTTATTAATAGCTTGGCGCATAGCGAGCTTAGTGGCGTTTAAGATGCCCATTTCATCAATTTTAGAGGGTGTAATGACTCCTACGGCATAAGTAAGGGCATTATTGCTAATTTCGACAAATAACTGCTCTCTCTGCATAGCTGTAAGCTGTTTTGAATCATTTATAAGCTCATTTCTGTATCCATCAGGCATAATTACTGCAGCAGCAACAACAGGACCAGCAAGAGGCCCACGACCAGCCTCATCGACTCCAGCTATGTGCTGATATCCTTTGTTTTTGAGGTTTTGTTCTTGTTTGTACATGTTTTTTTGATTAGCGATTCCAGATTAGTGATTTAAGAATAGCGATTTTATTCTTTATATCTGGATGTAAAATCTTAAATCGCTAATCGCTAATCTTAAATCACTAATCAATTAAATTAGGATTTCTTCAATAATCTCATCATCTCTGGCGTAATAGACTTGGTTTTAATAACCATTATTCCATAAACAACTCCGCCGAGTGGTACGAGTAATGCAATTTGCCATACAAACCATATACCTTCCATCCATATGTATCCTGCCCAAACTGCGACCCCCATTACAATAGAGGAAATAATAATCTTAAATAAAGTTTTTGGTGACAAGTTAAATCCAAGTGTTCTTTTAACTATCCAGCCTGTAAAAATCAGTATAAAAAGTGCTGAAACAACCGACGTCATAGCTGCACCACGGAATCCCCAATATGGGATGACTATCAGATTTCCGATCAGATTTAAAAGCACACAGCCGGCATTGATGATCATCAATTTAACCTGCTTGTTTAGCACCACAAGCGTAAAACCAAATAGGGTGCTAATGAAAGAAAAGAGCATTGCGAACATCAGAATCCTGACCGCCATATCCGAACCAAACATGTATGTATTTCCGCTTACGAATTCAGCGTCAGAAATAAAATGAATTATTGGCACGGCGAGTACAAAACCGCCCACCAGAATCGGTACACCGGTCGCTATTAAAAAGTCGAAAGAATATTGCATCAATTCCTTAATCTTATTATTTTGCTCTTCAATAAACCGCGTCATTACAGGCAAAACTGAATTCATAAAGTAAACGGGGATAATCACCAGCATCTCCAAAAATCGCATTGCAACACCGTACAAACCAACTTCCGTATCACCACAAAGTACCTCGGCACACTGAGTAGATCCATCCGCCAATGTGGTTGTATGAGGTAGCATCAATGTCATCAAAATAACATCTAATCTAAAGTAAATTGTGTTTAATACAAGCGCGACACCGTATGGTAGGGAAGTGACAAATATCTTTTTCCAAAAGCCAAAATCAAATCGATATGAGATTGTTGTAAAACGTCTTACATAGTAAGAGGTTATTGCGAACATAACAAAATTACCTATAACTCCTGCCCAAAGCAGATGATAAAAACCGGTAATATTGTCGCTTGTAAAAAGATAATAAGCTACAAATGCCATGTACCCAACACTCACGATTTTACCTATAACAAGTCCAATAGTCGCAAATTGCATCTTTAAATGAACTTGCAATACACTGCTTACAGTACCGTTTAAAAGTGTAAAAATTGTCGCGAGTGTAGCAACCAGCACACCCATCGGAATAACAGTATCCGCATAAGTCGGAATCATAAATGCAACAATTGCCGCCCCAGCCATAGTCAGAATCGCCAATCCCGTACGAAGTCCAAGTACATTGCCGAGTATCATAGGTATTTTACTCTCGTCTTTGGACATCTCTTTCACCGTAATCGTGTATATCCCAAAATCCGCCGCTATCCCAAAGAAAGCCAAAAATTGATACACAGTAGTGTAATCACCATAACCCGCAGTTCCCAAATAACCGGATATTATCTTAAGAACAACGATGGAAAGACCAGCTGTGATTATTTTTCCCAGAACCTGAATAAAGGTATTTTCGAGGATTTTTCGGGCGATAGACATGCTTTTTTTTCAGTAAATTTAGCTACACGGATTATACCCGAATATTAGCTTTTTAACTAAGGGATTTCTCCACGCACTGCGCTTGGTCGAAATGACTCGTGAAACGAGGGTGGTGCGGCGGATTTTTTCATTTACAAAATTTTATTGAAAAATCCGCCGCTTCCTCTGCTGGATTACGTCATTTCGAGCGGAGCCGAGAAATCCCTAATCTTACTTGACACATTATCAAAAAAGTGGTAAGATACTCTCCAAACCTCAAAAAAGACGTAAAAAATAAACATAAAAAGAGTAATTTATACGCCTCCGCTTAAATAGATTTGCGTATTATGCTCCATAGCTTTTTATGTAGATTTTAGAGAATTTAATTAAACAAGCTACTGGCGCATTATCCCAATTTATAAAAGCGACGGAGGATAACCGCTTATTTATGCGACTTAAAGCAATTTCTCTTTTTTTGGCCATTCAAGCTCTTTCATTTTTTATTTGGAAGGCTGTAGCTACTAATAATCAGGTTTTGGCAAACGTGCCTGCTACACCAACCCACTCCGCATCTGAAGAAACTCAGTTAAATGTCGATTTTAGTATGCGTAATTTCAGCGAATCAATCGTCAGTTTAAACATTGCACAGAAAGCAAAAATCACAGAAGCACTGGAAGCACTGCCGGAAGAACATGCTGATTCAGTGGAAAAAATTGTACTTGATTATAACAAAAACGCAGGTCGTGGACTTGGAGGAAATAATCTAATTATTTTGCGGGGAGTTGGAATGTCATATGAAGAATTAATCGGAGTTTTGGTTCATGAAACGGGACACAACGTAGATTACGCATATCTTTCACCAAAAAAAGAAGAAACGAAAAGTAATTTTAAAGACGGTTCTTTTCCTCTTTATATAACCGATCCAAGTATCGATTTTTACCGAATAAGCTGGGAAGATGAATTTACTTTGAAAAAAACAGCCTCAAATCTCGACTTCGTTTCCGGTTACGCAATGTCCGATCCATTCGAAGATTTTGCAGAGGCTTATACTTATTATGTTTTGCATAACGAGGACTTTAAAGTGCTTGCCACAAGCTCTCCAAAACTTTACGCAAAGTACCGTTTTATGAAATATCGTGTATTTAATGGTGTCGAATTTAATACTGGCGATGGAATCGTAAACATGAATAACCGCCCTTGGGATATTACGATTTTGAGTTATAAATTGAGTGATTTCTTGATTTAAAAAATAGGACTTAAATCTAAAATCTAAAATCTAAAATCGTTATTCAATATTCTTAAATCAAAAAAGTGTCGCCTGTTTCTTACCTCTTTTTGATTCAGTCGTCTTTTCAAATTCCTGAGCTATTTCTTTAACTAGCCAGGACATAATTTTTCGAAGCTCTTCGACTTTGCGCTTATAGGGTCTTCGGGTTTTTTCGTTCATATACAGCTTTTCATTCACCTCAATCTGAATACCTGGAAGCCCGCGTCTTGAACAGTGATAACCGATTAAATACTTTCCTGCATATGGATCATTAATTGCTACAGAAAAACCTCTGTCCTGAAAAAAAGTCATTATTTTTTTAGTAATACCTCTTGAGCATGTTGTAAAATCGCGATTGCCAAGAATAATATCTGCTCTTTCTTTTCCAGGATTAGCTTTTGTGACTGGAGCTTTGCTTCTAAGAGAATGACCGTCGATAAGGAAGCTAACCTTATTTTTCTTTAATTCATCAATTTTACTATGGAATGTATCGTGATACTTTTGTACGCGATCAAAAACTTTTTCAATCGATGGAGTTTTTTTGTAAATCGGATTGCCATCTAAATCCACACTTACAACAACTCCATCATTAGAAAGTCTATATTCCATCTCAATATCATCAGGAGCTCGATTTAAATCTGTAACAAGTCTTGAGATTCTTGCTTTTATAACATGAGCTCTTGGAATATCAAAAATCTGATCTGTAAATGGGTCACAGTTCTTTCTTATCTGAGCATTAGTAAGAGTCATCCTTTTCCGCATATCGGATGGAACAAAATATGAGCAATGAGGAATTGTAATCAGAATAGGGTATTTTTCGACAACCATAATTTTATTTTTGATTTGTGATTTCGGATTTCTGAATCTCATTCTAGATTCTAAAATGTAACATGTCCATTTGAATCTGAAATCAGAATTCTGAATTCTGAAATATTACTAGTATCGTATATCAAAATCTTCAAATTCGCCAGTAAACATATATTTTTCAACATCAACCTTTGTAACCTCCGAAGTACTAGGTCCGCTACTGCATCTATCTATAAAATCATCAATCTTATTCTCAGGTCCTTCGGCGACAATATCAACCGTTCCATCAGCATTATTGCAAACATAACCAGTAATATCACCAAGTTGATTAGCTTTTTTAATCGTATGATCCCGGAAGAATACACCTTGAACTTTTCCATGAATTTTTATGTGAGTACGAATCTGCATAGGTGAACGAATTGATGAACTATTGTTGAACGAATTGTAAGACGAATTGATTTTATAAGTTATTTTTTTTGCGTAAATAATTAATAAAATTCAAAATTCTTACTGACAAGTTTTTGTACTTACTAGCATAAATACTATATGAATCTTTATCAATAAATTTTTTAAATTTAAGAACTCGTAAATGATGTTGTGTTTCATCACAAGAACCTAGAGCAATAAATAGATATCTAATAAAATCTTTTTGATAAAAACGCTTACAATATCCTTCGCAAATATTCGTCGAAATAGAAGCTGATGAGCGCTCAATTTGCTTTACTTGGTCGATTCTCCACTTATTCGGAATACCATCTGTTATCTGAAATAGTTTATTTTCAAGTTCTACTGCAATATTGTAGACTTTTAAGTCAGTTATAGTCATATCATTCAAGTTAAATACTAAAAATTCTTTTATATACAAAAACAGGATTGTAAATATATCTTATTATTAACAATTCGTCCTACAATTCGTCCTTCAACAGGTATTGCGTTGAGTAATAGACGATGTAGAGAAGAGCAGTAATCACAACAAAATCAACAAGCATAACTTTATCCGTAAAATAAGAAGCGACAGTCTCAAGCAAAACAAACGGACGAAAAACGACATCCCAACTGTTAAATCTCTCATAAAGTCCAAACATTACAGCGATAGTAGTCAGTGGAATTATGATTATCGGCAAGGCTGTTGCATAAATTTTTCCGCACATCGATTTAAATAGCCTCTCCATTTTATTCAGTCCGTAATAGAAAGTCGGGATACCAATTGCCGAATACACAAAAAAGAACATGACTTTCCACGAGCCGTCCAAACAAACTCTGTACTTAGTTAAATCATCACAATAATTCACCAAATGTCTGACTATCGTAAATAAATAAGCTGTGTTTGGGAAAAAGAAAAGCCAGATTAAGAACAAAAGTATAAAACCTATTTTTTGTTTCTTCATCTTATTCCATTTTTTATTACCTACGCTTTTAGCCGTATAATAAACAATCCAGCAGGGGATAAGAGCTAAAAAAACATTCCATACAACTGTAATTAAGTTATAGTCGTGGATGTTGAGCATTAGAATTGATTGCATAATTTGAAAATTAGTTATATAAAAAATAACACATAATTGACTAATGTGTGAAATTCAACTAAGATAATCGCCAATATTAATTTATATAATATGAAAGCAGAGTCGATTTTAGATTGGTTTGAAGAACAGCAGAAGGAATCCGGCATCGATGCTAAAAAAGCGGAAGGACCACTTGTCGGTCAGTGGGAAGTAGATCCGAATAGCCAAACGCCAATAGAAAGGCGTGACGGGAAGTTTTTTAAAATAGTTAATATTGAAACGGAGGCAAGAGGTGTTAGAGAAGTTGAAACTTGGGAACAGCCAATGATACAGCCAGCTGAAACAGTAAAGATTTATAATAAAGACATTAATGGAGTTGTTGCTCTTTTTCGTAATAGAACAATAGAAAGAGTAAGATATCTTGTTCAGGCAAAGGCTGAACCGGGTAATGACACTTCAGGTAGGGTAATTTTAGCACCAACAATTCAGGCATCAGCCTCTAATATGTCTTTGCATAGTAATAAAATTCCATTTTTGAGAGAGCTAAATTTAGAAGCAGAGCATTCCAGATATATCATTCAGCCTAAAGATGGCGGAAGATTTTTTGAAACTAACAACCTATTGGCAATGCAGGAAATTGAAAGGATTAAGGATATTAAAGATATTCCCACTAGTTTTATTTGGGCTACAAGAGCCGCAATTCGTGAATTACAACAAGAAGGTCTGGTTAACGAACATCTAAATGAGGTTTTGGGTGCGCTTAGCTAATTTATTTAACAGTCACACTTTTCGCCAAATTCCTTGGCATATCTGGGTCAAGTCCTCTCAAAACTGAAATATAATAAGCGAGTAATTGAGTTGGAATAATATTTACAAGAGGGGAGGCGATTCCAACATCGGGAACCTTAATCCAATCATCAAACACCTCATGTTTTTCCGGACTTATGCCGATAATATGTGCGCCACGAGCCTTTAGCTCTATTGTGTTATTAATCGTGTCACTTTTAACTTCGTCATTTGCAATTAACGAAATACACGGAGTTCCCTCGGTAACAAGTGCGATAGGTCCGTGTTTTAATTCACCAGCAGCAAAACCTTCGGCATGAACATAAGAAACTTCCTGAATCTTGATAGCCGCCTCAAGTGCCATCGGATAGTTCTCTGCTTTTCCAATTATGTAACAATTTTCATGATCCTTAATCCTCTCTGCCACATCCTTAATATAAGTCAGAAATCTCGGATTCAACATATCATTGATTTGCGATGCAACTTCAGCAAGTAGTCTTCTGCCTTCTTGCAGTTCCCCAACCATTGCTGTAGCAATAAGCATTAATAGTGCCATTTGAGAAGTTGCAGCTTTTGTAGAAGCCACAGCTTTCTCCACTCCAGCTTTAATATGCAATGAAAAATCAGACTGTCTGGCAATAGTAGACCCTTCCGAATTAACGATAGAAAGCACTTTGCATCCTTTTTTCTTAGCGGCTTCCATAGCTTCAAGTACATCCGCAGTCTCTCCACTTTGAGAAACGACAATTAATAAACTCTCTGGTCTTAAAAAGTGATGATAAACAGGAAATTCAGATGAAGGTGCGAAGTTTACGTGGCGATTAGCAATCAATGAGAAGAAATACTCACCTGCCATACACACCTTGCCGGCAGTACCGCATCCGGAAAGGAAACATCCGCGGGAGTTCTTAATCATTTGTGCAATATGCATAATCTCATCTGTATCCTGATTTATTGCACGGAGAATAGATTCCTTCTGTTCCATTATTTCCTTTAACATAAAGTGGTCGTAGTCACCTTTTTCAGCACTTTCCGCCTTTAAATCAATATTAACCAGACGTTTTTTAATCGGCTCACCCGTTGTAATATTCATAAATTCAACACCTCCGTCTACTATCACCATTTCATCATCATCTAAATAATTCACATTCTGTGTGTATTCCAAAAATGCGGGAATATCAGACGCCAAAAAGTACTCGTTCTCACCAACGCCGACAATCAATGGCGAACCACGACGAGCGGCAATCAGATAATTCTCACCGACATTTGTAACAACAATTGCATATCTTCCCTTTAATTTCTTGATAGTTTCAAGAACGGCTTCTTTAAAACCCATTTCCTTACGGTACTTTGCGATTAGTTGAGGAATAACTTCAGTATCCGTGTCGGAAACAAAGTTTTCTTTGCCGATCATTTCTCTTATCTCTTCATAATTTTCAATTATTCCATTATGAACAACGGCTATTGTTTTATCACTGCTGAAATGAGGATGGGCATTTGTATCGGTAACTCCTCCATGTGTTGCCCAGCGTGTATGACCGATAGCAAAATTACATTTTTTATCTTTAAAATCATCCAAATTAGCCTCAGAAATCTTGCCGATTTTTTTATCAACAAATAATTCTCCATCTAATTCCGTAGCAACTCCCCATGAGTCATAACCACGATATTCGAGTTTTTGAAGACCCTTGATAACCAGTTCAAGGCTGTTTTCTTTTGGTCCGATGTATCCGAATATTCCACACATAATTATTTCAAGTTGTGGCTCGCATTGTGGCTCGTGCTTCGCTGTGGCTCGCATTGTGGTCCACTATTCGAGCCACTATTCGAGCCACTATTCGAGCCACCACTGGAGCCGTTATTTAAATCGTTCTTTATACCACTCCACAACCCCCTCAAATCCAACATCAAATTCCACTTCCGGTTCCCAATTCAGCTCATTCTTAATCTTGCTCGCATCAATCGCATAGCGAATGTCGTGACCAAGACGATCTGTCACAAATTCAATTTTATCCTCTTTTAATCCCAAAGTCTTGAGCATTTTCTTGGTTATTTCCAAATTTGAATGCTCTTCATTTGCTCCGATATTATACACTTCTCCAATCATTCCATTATGAAAAATCATATCAACAGCTCTGCAGTGATCACGAACATGTAACCAGTCGCGAACATTGGAGCCATCCCCATAAACAGGAACCTTTTCTCCCGCTAGCAGTTTTTTGATAAAAAAGGGAACAAGTTTTTCCGGATACTGATATGGTCCATAGTTATTTGAACATCTGCTGATAATAATAGGCGTCTTATAAGTCCTGAAATAGGAAAGACAAAGCAAATCACTTGCAGCTTTTGATGCAGAATAAGGTGAACTTGGTTTAAGCGGTGATTTTTCTGTAAACATTCCTTCATGAATATCTCCATACACTTCATCAGTAGAAATCTGAATAAATTTACTATGATCATATTTCTTTGCAGAATCCAAAAGAATCTGAGTACCAATCACATTTGTTTTCAGAAATTCAGTCGGATCTTTAATGCTGTTATCAACATGAGTTTCCGCGGCGAAGTTGATAATCGCATCAGTTTTTTGAGCTAACTCATCCATAAGTTTGCTATCAGCAATATCACCCTCAACAAATTCATAATTGGGATTATCCGCAAAATCTTCACAATTTTTCAAATCACCGGCATAAGTGAGCTTATCCAGATTGATAATCTGATAACCAGGATAACTGCCAAGCATGTAACGGATGAAGTTAGAGCCTATAAAGCCTGCACCACCCGTAATCAGTATTTTCATAAATAAAAATTAGCAAAAAGATTCTAACACATATTCAATCCGATTTCTTGCTTTTTTTACAGATATTTTATACACTTTCGAAGCAATGAAATATGGCGAATGTAGCTCAGTTGGTTAGAGCGTCCGGTTGTGGTCCGGAAGGTCATGGGTTCAAGACCCATCATTCGCCCCATATAAACGTGGTCCGGAAGGTCATCCCGCTGAGCGGGATCATTCGCCCCACTAAAACCATACAGGCTTATGGGTTATTTTTTTATATGGAGGCAGAGCTAATTTCATTTATACATAAAAAAATCAAGATTAAGATTGAGTCTAAATCAGGATTTAGATATAACTAAACGATTATTTTTTAAACCTCAAAAAGTCCTGAAACCTCTTCGCGAGTGTCCTCAGTTGATTCGGGATACATATGATTCGTTGATTCTGCGCCTGCCTCAACCTTTTCTTTTATTGTTCTGGTAAACATTATTGCATCAATTCTCATCATCCACTCCAAAACAGGTTCATCTCCATTGCGCTGCAATTCAGGATCTTCTTGATACTCACCCTTTAGTAATGTTTCTTTTTCCATTTCTATTTTTATTAATTCGACCAATTATTACATTTTTATTAAATTTTTGCAATATTTTATCAAAAGTAAAAAATATGGCTTAAATCCCTGTAAATAAGCCAGTTTTGTGATATAATTAATATGTAAATAAAAATAAAAAACGAACCGGATTTAAAATCTCAGGAACATTTAAACGATTTACTTGAAGCGGTTTTAGATTTTGGATATCTACTAAGAAAACAAGACATTCTTTTGTCTATAATGCAACAAAAAGAAGTATAGTAATTTAAAATATATTATTGTTGAGGAGCTGTTGGCCAATTTTCGTCAATTTCCTTTTTTAGAATCTTAGTGGCAGGTCCTCTTGTTGTCTCAAGAAGCTCTTTTATCCTTTGGTCAGGATTTTGAACAGATTCCTTTTTTGCATCATCCTCGAGCGGCCTATGTTTTATGGCATTATTATTCATAGTAATAAAATTAAATGCTCCTTTCTTAATTTTATTGTATACCATAATGTGTTTTTTTACACGTGTTTTAACAAGCGTATTAAATTGTAAATTTTGGCTTTAAAGCTTGTATTTTAATACAATTTTTGATATAATTAATATGTAAATAAAAATAAAAAATATGGAACAGATATTTTTGAACATCACCAGTAATATTGCATCCGCGATTAATGACAAATATATGCGCTTTGCTGAACTTGCACCATATATTTTAGGAGCGATTGCACTTTTCCTTTTTGGTTGGATTTTGGCTGAACTATCAGCACGAGGGATTTTGAAGATATCTAAAAAAATCAAATTGGACTGGCTTGCAGATAAAGTCGGACTAAAGCACTTTCTGGAAAGAACTCAGACCAAACTAAGCCCATCACAAGTTATCGCACATGGTGTTAAAGGTTATTTAATCTTTTTGTTTTTTATTGAAGCAACAAAAATTGCTAAATTAACTCAAATTGCAGACTTTTTAGGCAGAATAATGGGGTACATCCCTGAAGTAATCATCGCTGTGTTTATTATGCTGGTCGGTATTCGAATTGGTCATACAATAGAATCAATCATTTCTACATCACTAAGTTTCGCAAAATCTAATACAGCAGACGTTCTTGGAATGGCTGCGAAATACACAATTATTATATTTGCAGTACTCGCCGCTCTTTCCGAACTCCAAATCGCAGAAATATTAATACAAACTCTATTCATCGGATTCGTAGCAATGCTAACAATAGCCGGTGGTCTGGCATTTGGGTTAGGAGGAAAAGATGTAGTAAAAGAGCTTCTCGAGGCAATAAAAAAGGTCGAAATTAAAAAAATTCATCACAAAAATGGTGTGATTAAATAGCCTTCCTTGCTCACCCTGCTTAGCGGGATTTGCCCCTCCGATTAAAATTGATTGAGGTTGATTTGGTATGAATCCATTTTAATCAAATTCCAATCGGCGCGGGTATCCAGCAGGACAGGGGTAGGGTATTTAATGAAAAATTATTATTTTCCTATTTACATTTATGCATAAAATATTCTAAAATATATTCCATACCATTTTTTAACAAGCATTATTTTGTGGCTAACCTGGAAGGTAAATCAGAGTTTATAGAGAGTATTAAAGATGGGGCTGAAAAAAGGTCTGAAGATACCAGAAAAAAGTGTATTGAAAAACTCGAGCCTTTTAGGCATAAGCTGGCTATAGAGCTTATGGAGCAAATTGTTTCAGAAAAAGAAGTATATTCTCATGTATGGAGTGCTAACATTAAAAAGCTTGAGGCATTTTATGAATTAATAAGTACGGATGAGGGCTTTATAAGTCAGGTTGAAATTCCTCCTGGAAATTTAGATGTGCAGTTATCTGACCTCGCACTGAATATAAGGCTCAAGTGCAATAATCTTGTAGCCGAAAGAGATGCACTTTCTCATATGTCAAAAACTCATAATGCAATTATGTATGAAGTGGCAAGCTTATATTCCGAAGAGCAAAAACGTTTTCTGGATATGGATAAAGAACTCCCTCTTGATGTCGACACAAAAACAAAAGAAAAAATAAAGGAATTAGTAGAGTCTATACCTGAAGATATAAGAAATACATTAAATTATTATTTCTCTGAAATAGTTAAGTGTGTAGGAGCTATAGTGGATAAAATAGACGAAAGAGGTTATCCATATTTAGTTGAAGGTAACGCATGCTCACTGGAATTTATGAATGATATGCGGGAGTTATCTGAAAAACTCAAGTTTGCAGAAGAGATTGACAGAGGAATAGGTGCACAACATAAAGATTATGACGGTTTAGACATAAATGATACTTCAGATCTTAGCGATGAGGAAATTGATGGTTATTTTGATTTAATAAAAATTGAAGACGAAGACAATCTAACCTTACTTGAGGCAGAGGAAGTTGCATGTATGTATGAAAGAATAAGGTTGGCTACGATTTCGAGAGGATTAACGGGGGGTGAAAAAATTGAAAGAATAAAGCTACAAACATTAATGCTCACAAAAGGTATTATGCATCATTTATACGCATTAAATTATGAAATGATTAATGATGAGATTGACGAAAAAGAAGAGGATTTACCGCCAATGGAAACCTATCGAACCATTCATCCTTTATTGAGAGTTAATTTGTTATTTAATCAGTTGTTCCGCATGGTGCGTGAAGGTAACAATATAAGCGGAGCTTTGGGTGTTTTTAAATAGATTTAAACAAACGTCTAAAGACACCAACTTTTTCTCCAAGTCCTGATGTACTTGCAGAAATAGCATTTCTTGTGCTTCTTATGCTCCTCAGCTTATCATGATTTCTATTGGGCCCCCTAGGAATAGAAGACGGTGTTTGAGATGGTCTTCCGATTTTATCAATCATTTTTTATTTTTTATTGTTTAACAACTTATATTATAACATATTTAGAACAATTAATCAAGTTTTTTTGAATTGTTACAAATAATTATCGAAAAAAAAATTTGCGTTTCTTGAACAAATAATGTATTCTGTCGAAGAAAGTGTCCCTCTTAAAAACAGACATCAAAATATACATGAGAAAATTTACAGCATCTCCACATATTCAGGAGGCATTTGAAATGCGTGAACGCGGCTGGGTAAGCGCAAGCACTTTTGCTGAAGGTGAGAAATCTACATTAGAACAGAGATTAAATAAAGTGGTTAAAAAAGTAGGTTTAACCACAAGTAGCACTCCACCGCCTCCATTTCAGTGTAATGTAGCTTTGGTACCAGAAAAGTTTGATAAAAAAATAGGTAATGCATTGTTAGAGGGGGATGAAGAGAAAAAGAAGTCAGGTAATAATATTTCAATTAGTTTTGCGGCGGAGGCAGCTTTGTTTTGCATAGAAAATAGAAGTGCACTGCATGGCCTATCTACAAAGAGAGGGTCAAATTTATTCGGCATGGTACAGGGGCAGATAAGTAATGCCGCCTTCGGTTTCGAAAAGCATTGGGGGAGATTGCAAAGACATACAGAAGAAGAAAAAAAGCTTACAGAAACCAGTCAAAATTTTATTTCTCCAGTTATTATCGAAGCAAGAGAAAAGATTGGAGCAGAGTGCTTAACCAAGATGGGTAATCAGTTATCCGTCACTGACAAAGAGATTGCAAAAACAAGTAAAAAAGTTAATTTGGACGGAATGGATTACCTTTATGACAACGGTATGTTAAGAGAAGAGGTAATCATGGATATGGGGGGAATTCTAAGAGAAATGGACGCCGGAAAACAGTTATTTGAATCAGAGTTTGGATTAAGTGAAATGGACGCCAGAGAAGAGGTAGAAAAAAGATTTACAGGAAAAAAAGAATTGCAGGACGATTTAGAAGAAGGTATATATCAATTGAGTATGCAATGGATAAACGAATTACAAGGAATAAAGTACGAATCACCCGATGACACAGAAGAATACAATGAAAAGCTTTTGAAAATTCTGGAATTAATGATGTGTCATCATTCAGAGTTATTTAAAGAAAAGCTTGGAAATATTCAAAGCTTTACAGGAAAAAGAAACGACGATCTAATGCAGATATTCATTGTTTTGGATTTTATTACAAGGTCAGTAAGAAGATCAGTTCTTAGCACTGTTTTAAAAAACAAAGATTTACCAAAAGCTGGAACACATAATGTATTGCATGAGGCGAGCGGTTTAATAGAAGTGGTTACCGTCTAAGTCTGCGTAATTTTCTTCGATTAATTAACACGGAGTCACATTTGGCTTCATTAATGTTTGGTATATCGTAATTTGCCTTAGAGGCGCCGAATAGACTTAAAATTCCAGACATCACTGAGTCACGTATGGTTTCTTCAGCCGAAGGAATATCAGAACCTGATGGAGCGAATGGATTAGGTTTTTTAGCCATAGTTTATTTTTTTTATTGTTTTGTTAAGTATATTATACCATAAAAAAATATATTTGGCAAGCCTTCTAAAACATCAAAATATATTTTCTTGTATAAAAAATTTGCACAAGAATTAAAAATAGTGTACTCTTTGCGTGAATATGTTAAAAAATAGTTAAAACAAAAACTAAATGATCTTAGCTAAAAAAGCTAATATATCAACCTCAAAACTAGAATTGCATGCTAAAATCCCTAACAACGAAGAGGAAGTACAGCCTGCAAATCTTGAAAATGGCTTTAGTGATTTTGTTGAATTACGAAAACGCTTAATATCCACATTGCCAAACAGTGAACAGGGAAAAGCACAGGAAGATTATGATGAAGGTGCTGCTTCTTTACTTGCAACATCAGCTTATTTAGACAGACTTCTGCCAAAAATGGATCAAACTGCTGTTAGACTAACTCAAGAACAGCTTGAAGTTCTAAGCAGAGTCAGAGAAAGTCTTGGCGAAGATTTCGTTAATGACTTTATTGAACGTTGCGATAGGATTGCCGAACCCGCGAGTGTAATGTGCAGCAAATTAGATGAATTAGGTCATGAATATTTTATGGGTTCAAAAAAAGAGGCATCGTATGATTTACACACTTTATTGGAAGTAATGTCTTCTATTTATAGGGATTGGCATAGCGCTGTGCTTAATGGTAAATTCGAAAAAGTTACAAGTAAGGGGCTGAGAGCAAGAGAGCATGCAAGAAATCTTGGACGTTTAAGTAGATATGAAAAAAAATATCCAATGGAGTCTTCGCATTGGGGGACTTCCGGTTCCGAATATTACTATTCAAATAGACAAAGAATGAAAGCGGTTTTAGAAAGGTCAGAAAATGGCGCTTCAGTCGATAAAGTCAGGGCACCACTAGAATATGCGATAAAAGGAATGTTTATTCAGATGGGTGAGCTGTCCGGGAATGCTTTGTGTAACCTTAGACCTGTAAGAGATAATAAAATATTACTTGAAATGAGTGCTGGTCCAATCGGTCAAATGGATTTTTTAACAAAAAATACAGCCCGTGCCTTATTTACATCCAGAAGATTTGATCAACAGTTGGGATTTTTCTTAGAGGATGGAGCTTATGAAGTTATTGACGCGGAAGAAAATAGCATGACTGCTTAAGAAAGCGTTCTTCTAATCCTTCTTCTTCTGCGCGAAGTGGTAAAATTTGATTCGAATCTTGTGTCTTGCAGATCAGTCATTTTTAATTTTTCTCTATAATCAGCAGCTAAACTTCTTTTTTCATCTGTGCGATTATTTGATTCTCTGCCTTTTTCAAAGAGTGAGAACATATTTTTTAGTATTTATTTTATTGTTGATAAGTATATTATAACATATTTTAATAATTAACGCAAGTATTTGATGTTATTAATAAAAAAGGATAGAATTAAATTCGTAATTCGTAATTCATAATTTTTAATTATTCAGAGAATGTACGATCCATCCAAAATAGAACCCAAATGGCAGGAATATTGGGTAAAAAACAAGACATTTAAGGCAGAAGTAGATTCAAAAAAAGATAAGTACTACGTACTCGACATGTTCCCTTACCCAAGCGGTTCAGGGCTTCATGTGGGTCATCCGGAAGGCTACACAGCCACCGATATAATCTGCCGATATAAGAGAATGAAAGGTCTAAATGTCCTTCATCCGATGGGATGGGATGCATTTGGTTTGCCGGCAGAGAATTACGCGATTAAAACAGGTCAGCATCCAAGCAAAATTACAGAAGAAAACATCAAAACTTTCAAAAAGCAGATCCAGTCAATCGGCTTTAGTTACGACTGGGATAGGGAAGTAGATACAACAGACCCTGATTACTACAAATGGACGCAGTGGATATTTTTACAACTCTATAACAAAGGTCTCGCATATGAGGCTGAACTGCCAATCAACTGGTGCCCAGAGTGCAAAACCGGTATCGCGAATGAGGAAGTCGTCGATGGTAAGTGTGAGCGCTGTAAAACTGAAACCACCAAGAAAATGCTTCGCCAATGGGTGCTTAAAATCACTGAATACGCAGACCGTCTCCTCGAAGATCTAAAAGATGTGGACTGGCCAGAGCCGATTAAAATTATGCAGGAGAACTGGATTGGAAGAAGCTATGGTGCGGATGTCGATTTTAAAGTAAAAGATTCAGATGAAAATATCCGTGTCTACACAACTCGTCCGGATACACTTTTTGGTGCAACTTATATGGTTCTTTCACCGGAACATCCACTCGTCTATAAACTAGTTACCGACAAATACAAAGAAAAGGTGGAAAAATACAAGGAATTTGCCATAAAAAAGAGTGATTTGGAGCGTACAGATCTGAATAAAAATAAAACCGGTGAATTTATCGGCGCTTATGCAATTAACCCTGTAAATGGCGAAGAAATCCCAATCTGGATAGCGGATTATGTGCTTATGGGGTACGGAACAGGTGCGATCATGTGTGTACCTGCTCACGATATTCGTGACTGGGAATTTGCAAAGAAATTCGATATTCCAATGGTTGAAGTAATCAAAGGCGGAGATATTGAAAAAGAGGCATATATTGGTGACGGTGAACTTATAAACTCAGATTTTTTAAATGGAATGGATGTTGCGCAGTCAATCTCCAAAATGGTCCGTTGGCTTGAAGAAAAGAGCATCGGAAAGGGTGCAGTCAATTACAAACTAAAAGACTGGGTATTTTCCCGTCAGCGATACTGGGGTGAGCCAATACCAATCGTCAATTGTGAAAAGTGCGGAATCGTACCGCTCGATGAAAAAGATCTGCCATTACTTCTCCCAAATGTTGAAAAATATGAACCGACAGGAACAGGCGAAAGTCCGCTTGCAGGAATCGACGAATGGGTAAATTGTGAATGTCCTAAATGCAGTGGTCCAGCCAAGCGTGAAACTAACACTATGCCACAATGGGCAGGCAGTTGCTGGTATTATCTGCGCTACCTGAGTCCGGACTCCAAAAACAGATTCGTAGATGAGCAAGAAGAAAAATACTGGATGAACGTCGATTTATACGTCGGCGGGGCAGAGCATGCCGTACTACATTTACTCTATGCCCGTTTCTGGCATAAGGTTTTATTCGATCTTGGTTTTGTAAAAGACAAAGAACCATTCCAAAAACTTATGAATCAGGGGCTTATTCTTGGTGAAGATGGCGAAAAGATGAGTAAATCCCGCGGAAACGTAATAAATCCCGATGAAGTAATCACAAAATATGGTGCTGACACTCTCCGTTTATACGAAATGTTTATGGGGCCATTTGAAGCCGTAAAACCATGGAGTATGAAATCCATCGAAGGATCATTCCGCTTTCTTCAAAAAGTCTGGCGTATTGTGGAGGAGGGAGAAGTTGTCGATGAAATTTCTGTAAGGACGCGAGATCTCGCGTCTCTACAGAAATTACTCCACAAAACTATCAAAAAAGTTGGAGAAGATATCGAAAATTTCCGTTTTAACACCGCTATTTCCCAAATGATGATTCTCGCAAATGATGTTCAGAAGCATAAGGCAGTCAGCAAGCCATTAATGGAGAAATTTGTAAAAATACTATCCCCATTCGCCCCGCATCTCTGCGAGGAAATTTGGGAAAAGCTTGGCCACAAAGAAACTCTCGCTTACGAACCCTGGCCTGAATTTGATGCAAAATTAGTCGTCGATGACACATTTGAACTCGTTTTTTCAGTTAATGGAAAGGT
Source organism: Candidatus Peregrinibacteria bacterium (assembly GCA_030618315.1). Classification (GTDB taxonomy): domain Bacteria; phylum Patescibacteriota; class Gracilibacteria; order UM-FILTER-43-11; family UM-FILTER-43-11; genus JAFGCT01. The sequence goes on from JAUXDO010000007.1 coordinate 22,612, forward strand.
TCGTGGTAAAAAAGAAGTCGCTATCGATATTACTGAAAAAGACGCGATCTCCTCTGCATTGGAAGACGAGGGGGTTAAGAGAAATGTTGAAGGAAAGGAGATTGTGAAGAAAATTTATGTACCGGGGAAGTTGGTGAATATTGTAATTCGCTAGCGCTGTGGATTATGCTCCTAAAGTCGCGTGGATGTTGCTCGAGTACTCGCTGTGGATGAGCCCTGACGGGCGTGGATTACGTTTTTTTGCATT
>JAUXDO010000047.1 GCA_030618315.1 Candidatus Peregrinibacteria bacterium
ACTGGTACAGACATTGATACTGATTCTGATACTGATTCTGATACTGATTCTGACACTGATTCTGATACAGATTCTGATACTGATTCTGACACTGATTCTGATACTGATTCTGATACAGATTCTGACACTGACACTGACACTGATACAGACACTGATACTGACACAGACACGGATACCGATACCGAATTACTGCCGATTGTGACCATTACAAACAATGGCCCATCAGCTAGTTCAATATCGGCAGGTTCGACAAATAATGTAATAATTGATTATGATGTTTTGTCGACAATTGATGCTACCGCTCATTTTACCTATCTAACGCTTCGTGCATTTACTCCTACGGCTAATCCAGTTGGTACCGCAGATGAAGTTGTTTATGATTATATTGTGGACTGGACTCGTTGTATTAGTGGTATGTCCACAGTATATGGTCCGCTAGGAGATGCATCGATTCATATGATGCGTCATGAGTCGGCTGGTATTGTGTGGTATACCCATGAATTTACGGAATACTACAGCTTTTTGGCTGGTAGTGTTAGAAATTTTCAGCTTCTGTTTGACATTAGCTCTCTTATGCCCACTACTGGTTATTCTTTTGAGGTTGAGCTTTCTTATGAGATGCCAGTGAGTTTGAATAGTACTTTCTTCAATGATGTGGGATATGTATATATTCCATATGATCGAGTTGAGGGTAATCCAATTGTTGGTCAGAGCTTTACAATAATCCCTTGAAATATTTACCTATCAAGGAATCCAACCCCATTAGGCGGCTAATTTATTAGCCGCCTATCTTTAAATATAGTTTTTGTGCCTTGCTTTTTATAAACATATATGTTATAATTAATAATCAAAATATTTTTTATTAATTAATTTTATTTATTAAAAAGCAAAAAAATGAAAAATGAAAAATTTAATTTTTTAAGTGATAAGATTTCAGTACTGACAATTGCATTGGTTTTTTCAATCGCAATTGCTGGTGGTGCTTTTTTATACAACAAAACAGATAGTATTTATGCCAATTTAACGGATCAGGATTTAACTGATACGGATAATGATGGCTTGACTGACTATGAAGAAGTTTATGTATATGGTACTAATCCAACAGATCCAGATACGGATAATGATGGATTGAATGATTATGAGGAAGTTTATACACATGGTACCAATCCAACAGATTTTGATACAGATAGCGATGGATTAAATGATTATGAAGAAGTTTATACATACGGTACCAATCCAACTGATCTTGATACAGATAGCGATGGATTAAATGATGGTGAGGAAATTCTTGGAATGGATGTGGTTTTTAGTAATGGAGATGTTGTAACATATTATTCAGATCCAACTTTGTTAGATACAGATGCAGGTGGAATTGATGATGGCGATGAAATAATTAACAAGACAAATCCTCAGAACTTTGATGATGATTATTATATTATTGTTTGCAGTAAAAAGAAATGTGATAGAGTTGTCATTTGTCTTAATGAAAGAGCTCGTGTGGTAAAAATATCTAATTTACAGAAATTTTTAGATAAAGGTGCTGTGCTGGGTCTTTGTCCTGATGAATCAGAGGTCAGTTAATTCTTAAATCATCAAAAACCTCATCATTCTAAGTTGAATGATGAGGTTTTTTTTAATAAAGATTTATTTCTTTTTATTCTTTTTAGTTGTTGTCTTTTTAATAACCTTTTTCACAGTCTTTTTTTTCGCAGGTGTTTTTTTAGTAGCCTTTTTCTTTGTAGGTGTCTTTTTCACTGCTTTTTTTGCCGTAGCTTTCTTTTCAGCTGTCTTTTTTTCCTTTTTAACTTCTTTAACAGCATTCTCAACCTCCGCCTTTGTAACAGTTACTTCTTTGATTGGTGTGCCACGTTGCAAAAAAGCGATAATTTTATCAATTTTTCCAGCTAATTCACTCTGCTGTTCATGTAACTCAGCTAATTCAGCTAAAATTGCAGTATGTTGTGTTCCGCTAGAACTATCTCCACCACCACCTTTACTGCCTCCAAAACAGTCACTGCATAAAACAGGTTTGTCGCCACTGGGTTTAAATGGAACTTCACATTTGTTTCCACAGTCAGCGCAAATTGCTTTGTACATCTGTCTATCTCTTCCAAAATCTCTTCCGCCACCTCTACCTCCTCTGTCATCTCGTCCTCGTCCTCTATCTCTTCCTCTATCTCCGCCTCTTCCAGAATCCCTACCTCCATCTCTTCCACTTCCAAAGCAGTCGCTACATAAAACGGGTTTATTCCCGGTTGGCTTAAAAGGAACTTCACAGCTACTACCACAATCAGAACATGTAGCTCTATGCATTTCCGGCCTTCCTCTGTCTCTTCCGCCACCGAAGCTTTTGCCTCCGCCTCTGTTACCGAAGCTGCTTCCGCCTCTGCCTCCAGATATCTTATTTTGTTTAAAATCTCTCATATTATTGTAATTATTTACTAAGCTAGGAGATTCTACGTTTATATAAGCTAAAAAGCAATGGGATATTGTAAAAAGCGTTACTTTTTCTCTTACTAATTCGTTAAATCCGAGTTACAATAAATTCGAAATAAAACTGAAATATTTATCATTTAACATTTAACATTTAACATTTTTGTGGGATGGCAGTAATGATAAAATGTTAAATATATCAGAAATAATTTAACAAAAAAAAACATGAAAGGTACAACTGAGGTACTCCTCAATGAGAAAAAGATATATAAACCTTCCGATAAGGTTCTTAAAAATGCCAAAATAAAACAATGGAGAGCTGTACAAAAAAAAGCCGCCAAGGATCCTGTTCGCTTTTGGGATGAGGCTGCGAATGATTTGGATTGGTATAGTTATTGGGGGCAGACTTTTGATGATAGCAATGCTCCATTTTTTAAATGGTATGTTGGTGGTAAATGTAATATTGTCCAAAATTGTCTGGATAGACATATGGGAACACCAGTTGAAAATAAGACTGCAATCATATGGGAAAGTGATGCTGGTAAACGTCGGAAGCTTACTTACAAACAGCTTAATCAGGCGGTTTGCAAAATGGCAAATGGTTTGAAGTTTTTAAAGATAAAAAGGGGAGATCGTGTGGCAATCTATTTACAAAATATTCCGGAGACAGCAATCGCAATGCTTGCGTGTGCAAAAATTGGAGCTGTTCATTCGGTTGTATACGCAGGATTTAGTGCAAATGCACTTCGTGAAAGAATTGATGATCAGGGGGCGAAAATTTTGATTACTTCTGATGTTGGACATCGTCGTGGGAAGGTTATCGATATGAAAAGCCTAACTGACAAAGCTATTTCAGGGAGTCCTTCTATTCAGAATGTTATTGTTGTACGTCAGGGAACAGGTCCTGTAACTATGAAGATGAATCGGGATATTTATTATGATGCCCTTGTGGATACACAGCCATCAATCTGCCGTACCGAACAAATGGATTCCGAAGATCCGTTATTTATTCTTTACACATCCGGTACGACTGCAAAACCAAAGGGTGTTGTACATGTGCATGGAGGATATATGGTCGGTCTAAACCGTACTTTTCAGTGGGTTATGGATGTTCGTCCGGATGATGTTTATTGGTGTACTGCGGATCCGGGTTGGATTACGGGTCATAGTTACATCGTTTATGCACCTTTAATGGCAGGTATTACAACAGTTATGTTTGAAGGTGTGCCGGATTTTCCTAGACCGGACAGGATATGGAAAATTATTGAAAAATATAAGGTGAATATCCTGTATACCGCTCCAACTCTCATCCGTGCGCTTATGTGTTATGGAGAAAAATGGCCGATGAAATATAAAATGAAAAGTCTGCGTTTGCTCGGTTCGGTAGGTGAGCCGATTAATCCCGAAGCCTGGAGGTGGTATCACAAATTTGTCGGTAAAAATAAATGTCCAATAATGGATACTTGGTGGCAGACAGAAACAGGTATGTTTATGATTTCACCTCTTCCATCTATGCCTCTTAAGGCTGGTAGTGCCACTCTTCCTTTTCCGGGTATTAAAGCTGAAGTTGTAGATAAAAAAGGTAACAAAGTTCCTGTCGGGAAAGGCGGTTATTTAGCAATTAAAACTCCTTGGCCGGCGATGCTTCGCACTATATTTAAAAATCCTAAACGTTATATCGATACCTACTGGAAGGAAAGTCCAGGTTATTATCATACTGGTGATATGGCACATAAAGATAAAGACGGATATTTCTGGATTCAGGGTAGATCCGACGATGTTTTATCTATTGCAGGTCACAGAATCGGTAATGCGGAAATTGAAAGTGCACTTGTTAGTCACAAATCTGTTGCTGAGGCTGGTGTAATCGGTAAGCCTCATCCTGTAAAAGGGGAAAGTGCAAAAGCTTTTGTAATTCTCCGTCGGGGAGTAAAGGGTACTGATATTTTGATTAAAACTCTTAAAAAGCATATCCGGACAAAGCTTGGTCCAATCGCTGTAACTGATGAAATCGAATTTGTTGAAAAATTACCAAAGACTAGAAGTGGTAAAATTATGCGTCGTGTGATTAAGGCTGCTGAGTTGGGACAGGATTTGGGGGATACTTCTGCTCTTGCAGACTAGTTGTCTGAACCACTGATTCTCATATGATTTAAATGATTTCACTGACACTGATTACGTTGATTATTTTGATTACGTTGATTTGTTATTTGGTAATAACAATTTAATTATTCACCAATGTAGGGACGTTGCATTGCCACGTCCCTACGAATAGGTAATCAGCGTAAGTCAGTGTGAATCAGTGGTCAGACATTTATTCTTCTTCATCCTCTTCCTCAATTCTCTGCACAACCGTAATGATTTTCGGACTTGGATCGATAATATTCCCTGAATTGTCGCGAATGTTTTTTAGTTCAATTTGATATCGCTCCAAATTTTGCTTTGTAACACCGCTTATTTCCAATCTACTTACACTTGCATCGATTATCTCTGCATAAACTACATTAACTTCGTCTGAAACACTGCCGTCTGTAACATTCAGGTCTGTAATTTTGTAATTTGTTGCATCATTTGCGATTGATTCATCAATTGGTTCGTTCCAATAAATGCTGATTGTGTTTATGTTCTCAAAGACCTGTTCAATTGGATATGGTGAGCCAGTATCTGAGAGCAGATTTAATGTTAAATCCTTATCTGATTCCAGTTTTTCATAAAAATATGCTCGGTTTTCTCTGACATCAAAATCATCACTTGAAGTAAGTCTGTCTGGTGCGGTTTCAACTGTTATCCAAACATATTTTTCATCACCGGATTGTCTAATTAATCTTAATTTATATTCGTCTGGATTCAATAAACTGCGGGGCAATGTATAGGTATATGAAAGGGTGGTTTTGCTTCCTACTGGAAGGATTAGCTTTTCCCCGATTATCTTAAATCCGTTAACATCAGTTACAGGACTTTCCATTATATTGTTTTTAACGACGGCTTGTCCTGGAATCACAAGTTGTAAATATCCTTTGTAATCATCCGCATAGTTATTTTTAAAACCAGGGAATCTTATGACTATTTCTGTTGTTATTTCCGGTAATTCTTTTGTGATGTTCACATAGTGATGAACTTCTTTCTGAATATACCTGTCAGCTTTTTTACTTCCAAGATTGGCGATGTTTACGGCTAAGAAGTCACTTGCGTCCGGTAATACAAAAGCATTCGCCCAATTCTTTTTTTCTACCTTTCTTTGCATTCCTGTACTGTCAAACCACATGTAAATATCCTTATTATTAAGTGCATCTACTATTGCAGATTTTGATTTAAACGGATGCCATTTAGCTTTTTTAATCAGGTCTTTTGAAAGGTCGCTTAGAATATCTTTTCTATCTCCAAGTGCTTCTTCGTTGTGTCTATCTACATCATTAACAGTATTTGTTATCGCACTGAATAAAGTATCTTTTGTTAAATTTTCTCCATTTACTTCCAGTCCTCCCAATTTATCAACCAAATCCTCGATCATTGTAAAATTGACAACAATCATCCCGTCTACATCTTTGCCCGGGAATTTGTTTTGATAGAATTCAATCAGCTGTGGCACGGAATTCGGAAAGCTTGGTTCCCAGTTGGCGTCTCTGAATGTGTAACCTTCATACCATTCGTTTTTCAGCATATCTTCATGCGGATATGGCGGGGTGACGTAAGTTTCCGTATCAATATCATATGAATTACTGAAGGAAAGATTGGTTGGAACTCCAAGAAAAGTGTCTAAATTGCCATATGCGGTTATAAAACCTCCACCAGGTCTTGATTCATAATTATTCTGAAGAAGAATCACATAATTTTTATTGAACCAGGTGAGTCTTAAATAATTATTCGCGAAAAATCTAAGTTCACCGAGTGAAATGTAGAAGATAATAAAAAGACCTACTAATATACCTAATATAATAAGTAGCCATTTCTTAGCTCCGCCGGACATCTGTGGCATTTTAAATCTTTTTTCACGCTTTGGCTTTGATGTATATGGGCTGTAACCGGCTGGTTGCATTTGTTTATTACAAGATTAATTATTACAATCCGCCTGAGGCGGAACAAGATTAGCGGGGATATTATACCTCATTAATTTCCAATGACCAAAGCTTCATGAATCTCAATAATTCAATAAGTAGTTGAATATTTTTATATTTTGATTAAAATAGGACTTACCTAGCAATTATTTGTTAGTTAATTTGGACTAATGTTGCCTTAATCGGCTGACTTATCCTATACAAAAACCCTTTTTTTTAATTTGAAATTCAATTTCAATCGGAGGTAATTTATGACGCTGAGACATAAAAGTTTGGAAAGACGTTCGCGTAAATCAGATGATATGGTTAATACCCGTCAAAAAGATACTATTCCTGCGAATAAAAAATCTAATTTTTGTACTTGTACTCCACCACCAGCACTTGCTGAGGGTGTATGCACGAAGTGTAAAAAACCCAGAAAGGTTTTCTAGCAAAAAAAGAGGGTTCCCCCAGAGTATGATGCAAATTGTACTCTGGGGTTCTTAAAATCATTTGACAATCAAAAATCTATAAGTAGAATACCTTAGTCAAATTCGTTTTGAGTAGCTTTAGTTCATGTTGAATTATCTATTCTCGGATGACATTGCCCTCTTTAACAATCACAGGAAAGGAACAGTCGAAATGACACAAGTCAAATCTCATGTATCAGGTGTAAATTCCGAAAATGAATGTTATGAATTTCCAATTCCAAGTCAGTTTGCTCAAACGTTTTTTAAGGAGAACTTTGAAGAGACAGCGGGCTATTGCCCAACACATAAAAAATTTGTTACTCTCCGTCATGGAGTGTGTACGAATTGCTGTCGATTAGCGGAGGACTGAATGCCTAACGAAAAAGTATTATCGGCAATTGCGTTAGGTGAAGCTCATGGAGTATCACCTGATCTATTGCCAATCATTTCGGCAAATAAGATTTTTGAGAAAGAAGGTATAACTGAGCTGATTGAGTGTTTTACCGACGGTTGTACAAATCTAACTCCAGATGATCCAGAAAGTCCTTTTGCTACTTGTAGCGAGTGTATGAGAATACGAAGATAAATTGGAGGGTGTATTAAATGACGGGGCTAGAGTAATCTAGCCCCGCTTTTTTTTAATTGCTTTAGCTTATTTTTATAAATGCCTACTGTCCATGTACTTGGTGTACAAGTTTTTCTTCGTCTATAAATCTTTTAATAGATGTAATTGCTTCGGAAAACATTTTGCTTATCGAATCATCTGCATAAAAAGCAATGTGAGGAGTGATTATTACACCCGGTAAGTGAATTAGTTCGTGATTTTCTTTAATATTGTCTTCGTGCTCTAAAACATCCAAAGCTACATCTAAAAACTTACCGTCTTTTATCGCCTGAATCAGGTCAGGAGTATTTATCAATCCACCGCGTGCAGTATTAATAAGTACTACTCCATCTTTCATTTTTCCGATAGTTTCTTTATTAATCATATGTTTTGTTTCCGGAAAGAGTGGAACATGAAGAGAGATAATATCTGATTTTTCCCAAATATCTTCAAGTGAATCCATATAGGTAAAATGGTAATCTATAGCCTTATCGGCGTTTGGATATTTGTCATAAGCTATCACATTCATCAAAAAGCCAAGTGATGCAATACGGCAGACATTCATACCTATCTTACCTGTTCCAATTACTCCAAGTGTTTTGCCTTTTAGCGCTATGCCTCTAAGTCCTTTCCTGCTGAATTTCTCATTTTCTGTTCTTTCCTCGCCCTCTAAAACGTTTCTAATAGAAGCTAAAAGTAATGCAAATACATGTTCTGCAATTACATGTGAGCCATAATCGGGCACATTGCAAACTGGAATCTCTTTTTTATCTGCCCATTTTAAATCTATATGATCGTATCCAACTGTTCTTGTGGCAATCATTTTTAAATTTGGAAGTTTTTCCAGATTTTCGGCATTAAATTTCGAGTAAATCATTCCGCATAAAATTTCAGCGTCTTTACATTTATCGATACACTTTTTATTAAATGGTTCTTTGAATATTTTTGCATCAGGAAATTCACTAAGAACCTTTTCGTTATCCTGATTTTCTACTTCAAAGAAATAAATGTTTTTTTCGTTGATATTTGACATGATTTTTGTTGTTTATTTGTATTCTTATTATATTTGATACTGTTTTGAATGTCTATGAGAAGGAAACAGGGTATCCGAAGGCGCGCAAACGTTTGCGCGCCTTCGGATAACCGTGTTACAATCAGCTTGATAATAAAAACTAACACAAAATATCATGGAACTTTTAGCAACACTTACAATAGGTACAATTCTTTTAGTACTTGTTTTAATTATACTTCAGTTTTTCTTTGTAATTTTTTCATTATTTATAAGTGGAAAAATCGTTGATAGTATTAATGATGAATTTTCTTCTGCTGTGAGAACTTTTGGATGGTGGTTTTTGGTGGGTATTGGTTTTAGCTTGTTTTACGCACTGGTTGGCTTTGTACTGGAGCCATTTGCTACAATAATAATGCCAATTCTTTTTGTTATTTTAATAGTTGTAAATTTTATAATTGTTAAAAGGATTTATGACTTAGAAATCGGAAAAACATTTTTAATGTTTA
>JAUXDO010000084.1 GCA_030618315.1 Candidatus Peregrinibacteria bacterium
ATTAACGATTTAGGTTGTATGTTGTATGATTAAGGAGATTTAAGTTGTAGGTTGTAAGATTTATGACTTATCTACTGCCTACAACTTTCAACTTACAACTTAAAACAAAAAAGGGATGAAAAAGAACATGCTTATCGGACTACTAATAGTATTGGCTTTGGTCGGCTACATTAAAAAGGATTTTTTAATTGAAAAAGGTAGTGATTTGATTTTTGGAGGTCAGCAGTACAAGGAGGATGTACTTATGATAGTTTTAAATGAACCTGCTACGGATATTTCACCGTACAGCCTGAATTTGAACAACATGATTCGTACAGCAAATGTTTTTCAGGGACTTGTTGCTTTTGATAAGAATTTAAAAATCACACCCGCACTTGCTGTCTCCTGGGGTAATGTTGACCCAACAACATGGGAATTTAAACTGCGAAAAGATGTCGATTTTCATGACCGCAGTTCATTTACTGCAAAAAGCATAGTTGACAGCCTATATGCAGCAAAGGACGCCAAGAGCAGTCTTGTAGCTACTTACATAAATACGATTAAGGAAATAAGAGTAATTGATGATTATAATATCCAGATTATTACAAAAGCTCCTGACCCACTCCTTCTTTCAAAATTAACAAAATTTTATATAAATCGTCCTGGGAATATAGGTACCGGACCTTATAAGATTAGGGAGTGGACAGAGGGCGTTAAGCTTGACCTTACAGTATTTACGGACTATTGGGGTGCTAAACCAGCCTATAGAAATGCTGAATATGTTGTAACTTCAAACAAAACTCAAAGAAAGAATGATTTTGAAAGCGGGCAAACTGATATTCTAGTGGCCGTTCCGCAGGAGCAAGCTCTTGAACTACCGAGTGAGCAAATCGAGACAAGCTATAGTCTTGAAGTAAATTTTCTAATGTTTAAGTTAGATGATGAGCTTATCGGGAAAAGAGAGGTTCGGGAAGCTATCAAAACAGTATTTGATCCTGCACAAATTGAATCGATTGGTAACTCTTTTGTACGTCAGGCTTCTCAATTTATTGCACCTGGTGTTTACGGATATAATTCTGATATTCCACCATTTAAATTTGATGAAGAAAAAAGAGCTAATAATATCTTCGAAGATCATCTGGAGAGAGTTAAAATTGACTATCTGAATAGCTATAAAACCCTGAGTGAATATCTGATTAAACAACTAAGGTATGCTGGTTTTTCAGTTAATAACAATCCTGTATCGCCAAATGAACTGTTGGATAAAATAAAAAACAACACGTCTCAATTATTTTTAATCGGCTGGCAGGCAGAAGATGGCGATGCCGGTGGCTTTTTGGATGCTTTTATTCACAGTAAGGGAGAATTTAATAATGGACGTTATAAAAACGATGAAATTGATAAATTAATTGAAGAAAGTAGGCAGGAAATGAATCCTCAAAAAAGACTTACGTTATTGCAAGATATAATGCTGAAAATCCAAGACGATTTGATCGGAATCCCATTATTTGAATCCTCCAGACTTTATGCTATTCAGCCAGGTGTTGATTGGGAGCCGAGATTGGATGGGTTGGTTTTGGCTGGGGAGGTTAAATGATTATTTTTGATCACCATAATCCATTTTAAAAACCTTTAAAAAAATCCAATCAAATAATTTATCTGGAACAAGTGTTTGTAAAAAGCTAAATAGTCTGTTTTTAGCGACAATATATCTGGCTTTCGGTTTTTTCTTTGTAATGAATTTATAAATTTGCATCGATGCCTTATCCGTGTCCATTCCTTTATTTCCTGCTTCAATAAAATTTTTCGTGAAGGCTCTGACGCTTTTGCAATATTTTTTGTCTACAAATGAGGAATCCTGTTTTTTTGCCTTATTCCAAATGGGCGTAGCAACCGCAGCTGGTTCGATGAGTATTGTTTTTACACCAAATGGAATAAGTTCTCTTCTTAATGAATCGCAAAATCCTTCCAATGCGAATTTTGTTGAGACATATGGAGAAAGAAACGGTAACGCAATATGACCAGCTATTGATCCAATAACAACAATTCTGCCTTTGTTTTTGATAATTTCAGGAATTAATTTTTTGGTAAGTGACACCAGTCCAAAATAATTTACTTCAAAAATTTCACGAAAAAGTTTCATTGGCACGTTCTCAATTGGTCCACCCAAAGCAACTCCAGCATTGTTTATTAGGTACCCTATTTCATGGCCCTGGTCTATATATTTCCGGACAAAATGAGAAAATGACTCAATATCTTGCTCTTTGCGTAGATCGAGTTTATAAGAAATGACATTTGGGTCATCCGACAAAGGATTATGTTTTAAATATGTGATAATTGTGAGATATCCATTTTTGGAAAAAATCCGGCACAGACCTTTTCCTATACCACTACTACCACCTGTAATAATTGCTAATTTTTTCATAATTTTTGTATACTTTATCTTGTTATTAAAATACTCTAAAAAAGAGTTTTAGTCATATTTTTATATTAGTTTTGCTATTTTTATTAGACAAGAAAACTAATTTTTTCACATACATGTACGCATCCCCTTCTTCAACCCCCTTCGGGGTAAGAGGGTAATTAATAGAAGGGAATAAGAAAGAAATTACACAAAGAAAGAAAAGAATTGGACATTCATTAATTTAATGATAGAATAAACTTTGTCATTGATTTTTGAATTAAGTTTAAAAATTGAAAATTTAAAATTTAAAATTATTTTCGTATGTCCGCGCCATTATACCAGTCACCTAAAGGGGTTCACGATGTCTTGCCAGATGATCACCTTTATTTTTCATTTATAAAGAAAGTAGTTCGCCATCATTGCAGGCGTGCCGGTTTCAGAAGAATCAGTACTCCGATGTTTGAGAATGTCGACGTTTTTACCCGAAGTATCGGCAGTACATCTGATATCGTTGAGAAGGAGATGTTTACACTTGAAAGTAAAAGCGGAAAGAAGTTTGCTTTAAAACCGGAAGGTACAGCTGGAGTTATTCGTGCTTACATACAACATGGAATGCAACAACTGCCAAAACCTATACAGCTTTATTATGTTGAGCCTCACTTCAGATACAACCGTCCACAGAAAGGAAGATTCAGGCAATTTCATCAATTTGGATTTGAGCTGATTGGAGAAAGTGACCCAGCAGTTGATGCTCAGATTATTAATATTTCTCATAGAATTAATCAGGATTTAGGAATTGATGATAGGCTAACCTTACAACTCAATACGATAGGTTCGATGACAGACAGAGAAAAATTTAAAGAGGATTTGATTAATTTCTATACCGGAAAGGAAAGGAGCCTGTGTGAAGACTGCAAAAGACGTATGAAAGAAAATCCGCTAAGACTGCTTGATTGTAAAGAAGAAGATTGTCAGATTTTGGCTTCTATGGCTCCAAAATTCGAAAATGTAATCAGCAGTGAATCCAAAGAACATTTTGAGTTGCTGAAGGAGTATTTGGAAGAATTAAATGTTCCATATGAATTAAATCCCCTTCTTGTCAGAGGCTTAGATTATTACACCCATACTGTTTTTGAATTCTGGAGTAAAAAAGATGGTTCGCAGAACGCTACTGGTGGTGGTGGAAGGTATGATGGACTAATCGAGCTTATGGGAGGTCAGCCTACTCCTGCAATCGGATATGCAGCCGGAATGGAGCGCACTGTTGAATATATGAAAGAAACTGGCATAAGACCACCTAATAAAGATGCTGTTGCAATTTTTGTAGCCCAGCTTGGTCTTGTTGCGAAGAAAAAATCACTTACATTAATCAATCAATTGCGGGATGAAGGTCTTAATGTTGTCGGTGCTGCCGGCAAAGGTTCTATGAAATCACAAATGAGCCTGGCGGATAGATTGGGCGCTAAGTATTCATTGATACTCGGACAAATTGAAGTGCAGGAAGGAACGATTATTTTAAGAGATATGAATAAAGGCAGTCAGGAAACTATTCCGATTGAGGGAATTGTTGAAAAGATGACAAAATTGCTTGGTGGAAAATCTTTGAAGAATAAGAAATTGTGGGAAGAGTAAATTATTTCTGATTTGTGATTTGTGAATCCTCCGCCGCGGCGGACAACATCTTGCATCGAATCCGAAATCTGAATTCCGAAATCTGAAATTTAAATATTATGAAAAAAATATTCGGTATTGTAGGGCATCCAGTAAAACAATCTCTTTCGCCAGCAATGCATAATGCTGCGTTTAAGTCAGAGGGAATTGATGCTGAGTATAAAATTTTTGATATTGATCCGTCGGATGAGGAGAATCTGGCTAATTTCTGCTATGAAACGGACTTAAATAATATCGCTGGTTTTAGCGTTACCATGCCATACAAACAGGAGATTATGAAATATATGGAAGAATATGATTTACTTGCAAGGACAGTCGGTTCTGTTAATACAGTTGAGAATGTAGATTCTAAATTAAATGGATATAATACCGATGCGACTGGTGCAATTCAGGCTCTACAGGAAAAAACCACTATTAATAAAGAAAAAATATTAATTCTCGGTGCCGGTGGTGCCGCAAGGGCAATAGGCTATAGCCTGAAAGAATTTGGCGCAGATGTTTATATATTTAACAGGACGAAAAGTAAATCTATTGAACTTGCTAAAGAATTTGATTTAGAAACAATCGAATTTACACAGATAGCGGATGCTGATTTCGATATAATCATCAACACAACTCCCGTTGGTATGTTACCGGACTCCGGTAGCAGTCTTCTTCATGCTGAGCAGATGAAAGGGGTTAAGGTTGTTATGGACATAATTACTCATCCGCTTGAGACTCAGCTGTTAAAAGAGGCAAAAAAGGCTGGCGCGGAAACTATTACAGGTGCGAGAATGCTTTTACATCAGGCATGCGGGCAGTTTGAAATATGGTTTGGGAAAAGTGCTCCGATTGAGGTGATGGAAACTGCGCTTTATGAAGAACTAAGGAATAAGGACTAAGAACTAAGCCATTGTAAGTTTATTCCTACTTATTCCTTAGTCCTTAGTTCTTATTCCTATGATAAAATCCGAGAAAGTCCAAACCATCGCAAAGATTCTCGACAGTCTCTATCCAAAAACTCCGATTCCTCTTAAGCATAAAAACCCATTCACGTTGCTTGTAGCGGTGTTACTTTCCGGACAATCGACCGATGTGTCGGTTAATAAAGTTACACCAACTCTTTTTAAGTTGGCGGATAGTGCGGAAAAGATGGCAAAGCTTTCGGTTTTAAAAATCCGTGGGATTATTAAGCCAGTTGGACTATCCCCTACTAAATCCAAAAACATCAAAGCTTTATCTAAGATGC
>JAUXDO010000101.1 GCA_030618315.1 Candidatus Peregrinibacteria bacterium
GTACCCCGAAGGCGCGCAATCGATTGCGCGCCTTCGGGGTGAATATACGGTTTGTTATGTCCCAAAATAATATTTATATTATGTGAGATTTGTTTTTTAATTGAAAACATTACCTTCGAAATATTAAATTCATCATTTGGTCTCACCAATAAATGAAAATGATTATAAACCAATACCCATCCATACAAATAAAAACCCTTCAATTTTTTACAAATTCTCAAATTTTCCACAAATAAATCACAAAATATCTTTTCCTTAAAAAACGGATGTCCGCTCTCTGTTTTACATGTCACAAAATATATCGTATCTTCAAAATATACGCGTTTTTGACTGTTTCGATGTTTTTTCTTCATTTCTCTTGTTCATTTAAATGCTAAAATTCTTTTAAATACTGGGCTTCCTTATATCATATCGTAAAAACTATTGTCAAATATATCGATGGGCTATATGCTATTCCTGTTATGACCAACTGGAATGAATTCAATCGCAGGAATCTTTGGCAGCACCCACTTTGGGAAAGCTTTCAAAAAGCAGCTGGACGTAAAACGTGGATGGTTGAAGCTGACGGGGCGTCTGCCTTAGTTGTTCAGCATGAAATGCCGTTTAAAATGAACTGGTTGGAGGTGCCGAGGGGTCCTTTGTTCAAGGATGAGAAAAGTTTGGAAGAGATAATTAAGAAAATTGAGGAAATTGCCGTTAAAGAAGAGTCTGTTTTTATTCGAATGTCTTCTTACGACGAGTTAAGAGTTAAAAGTTATGAGTTAAAGGTTACAAAACACGATTATCATCCGGAAACTTCTCTTATTATGGATTTGACCAGATCAGAGGAGGATATTCTTGCTGAAATGAAGCAAAAAGGGAGGTATAACATCAAAGTCGCTGAAAGGCATGGTGTAACTGTTGCTCCGAGTGATGATATTGATTCTTTTTACGAGGTTTTATCCAAAACTGCCAATCGAGATGGCTTTGGTGTTCATCCAAAAACTTATTATAAGACTATGCTGGAAACTTTTGGCGATAAAGCTCAGTTGCTGCTTGCAACTTATGAAGATCGGGTTATTGCGGGTGGTATTTTTGTATATTTGGATGAGTGGGGGATTTATTATTACGGGGCATCCGAATATAATTACCGAAATGTAATGGCATCCTATTTAGTTCAGTGGACGGCTATGAAAGAAGCGAAAAAAAGAGGATGTAAATATTATGATTTCCTTGGAATTGCGCCTGAAGGTGTAACAAATCATCCCTGGATAGGTGTAACCAGTTTTAAAAAGAAATTTGGAGGAGAAGTTGTTAGTTACCCAAAAGCAAAAGAAATACCATTAAGAAAATACTGGTATTTTTTGTACAAGTTTTTAAAAGCAATTGGAAAGTAGTTTATTGTTCTGCTTCAGCAGTATCTTTAATTTTTGAGCGTATTTTTGGAACCCAGTTTCCGTAAGCTCTTCCATGGCCACTATAAGTTGAGCGCAGGTTATTAATTCTTTCTTCTTCAGTCTCTAGGCATTTTCTTACATCACATTCTTCATCAGTTTCCTGCTCGATATAAAATATCCTGTCTTTAAATCCATCTTTCGGCATGATATGTGAAAGTTAAAATTTAGTAGGCAAATATACTATGATGTTTTGAGTTTGTCAAGGAAAGAATTTGGAAAATTAAGGAGTAATTCTGCTAATTAATCTTGGAAAAGGAATTGTTTCACGAATGTGTTGTGTTCCGCAAATCCATCCAACAATCCTTTCCAATCCAAAACCAAACCCACTATGAGGTACGGAACCGAATTTTCTTAAATCCAAGTACCAGCTAAAGTCTTTTTCGCTCAAATCATGTTCTTTAAGTCTTTTTAGCAGT
This sequence comes from Candidatus Peregrinibacteria bacterium, assembly GCA_030618315.1. Taxonomy (GTDB): domain Bacteria; phylum Patescibacteriota; class Gracilibacteria; order UM-FILTER-43-11; family UM-FILTER-43-11; genus JAFGCT01. The sequence goes on from JAUXDO010000101.1 coordinate 1,853, forward strand.
ACATCATAATCATCTTCACGTTGGCTACCTCCTATAATCTCTCCGTAACCTTCTGGAGCCAATAAATCGACACAAAGAGCTCTTGTTTCATCATTTGGATCTCGCTTCATATAAAAAGCTTTTACTTCTGCCGGATATCTGTCCACAAAAATTGGTTTGTCATATTTTTTTGTAAGAATTGTTTCGTCGTCACCACCTAAATCGTGATTTTCCTCGATGTCCGACCCCATCTCCTTAAGTTCTGCCACAACCTCGGCATGAGTTTTGCGGATGAAAGGTGCTTCAACTTTTTTTAGTGGTTCAACATCACGTTCCAATATTTTTAATTCTTTTTGATTCACTTCCAAAACCTTTTTTATGATGTGACATACCAGTTCTTCCTGAATTTTTATATTTTCTTCATGTTCAACAAATGCCATCTCGGCATCCATCATCCAAAATTCAGTTAAATGACGTCTTGTCTTAGATTTTTCTGCGCGAAATACAGGTCCAAAATCAAAAACTCTGCCATGACTCATAATTGCAGCTTCGATATATAGCTGTCCGGACTGGCTTAGATAAGCGTTTCCTTCATCAAAATATTCAATTTCAAATAATTCTGTAGTACCTTCACATGCATTTGGAGTTAGAATAGGTGCATCAATTTTTATAAACTCATTTTGATTTAAATATTCATAAGTGGCATTGATAATTGTGTTTCGAACTCTTTGAATTGCCCATTGTTTTCCGGAACGTAACCACAAGTGCCTGTTGTCCAACAAGAAATCAGGTCCATGTTCTTTTTTACTTATTGGATATTCCTCATCTGGGATGTGAATTGCTTCAATTTTCTTAACTTGTAATTCAAAAACATCATCGTGTTTTGGATGAGCGGTAATAGTACCTGTTACCCTGCATGAAGATTCCATTGTCATTTTTTCTGCTTCCGCCATCGCTTCTTCTCCCGATTCCTGAGGGGTTACTATTCCCTGCATAAAGCCAGTTCCGTCTCTTAACTGCAGAAAATAAATTTTACCACTTCCACGTCTGTTATACATCCATCCCTGAATAGTTACATCTTCGTTTACGTGATTTTTTGCATCTGAGATTGTAATTGTCATAATTTGATTTACGATTAAAGATTATCGATTAACGTGAATTAGTTTAGCGGTTTTTGGAGTGTGGGGCAAATTGAAGAACTTAAAAACCCGTCCAAATTATTAATCTGAACGGATGTTTATTATTTTAAAATGCAAAATGTGAAATTATTTTTTCTTAGCTTTATCATAATCAATTTTTTCCCATTTAATAACGGTATTTTCTAATTTGAAATAATATATATAGTAAGTCAGTGTTAAAATTACGAGAATGATAAATGTAACGAGTAATAAAAATATTGCAAAGAAAAGATATAGTGCAAAAAATGACAGACAGAAAATCGTAACAGCAATTGTTACAATAAGATGAACGAGACGCTCATGTTTTAATGTTTTTAATGCCTTTGCATGCGCTTTTTTGAAGCTCTTATCATTTTTAAATTTCGCAATGTAGCTATTGTGTTTTTTTATTAACTCAGTTGTGCTTGGAATGTTTGTTTTCATGTGATTATTATACACTACATTTAAATTTTTTATATTTTTGCAAATGAATAAACATACCTATTTATTGCGCCCAAAGCGGCGCGACTTACTTTTGTGCTGTAATATCTACTTTAAAACGCTGACTGTAATGCTTTCCTTTAGCTTCTTACTTTTTTGATGTCAAAACAGTAAGCAAAAAACCACCGGGGTTTTACTAACCATCGCAGCCGCCTGCCTTGTCCCAACATTAACCTGACGTAAAACCCCGGACCCCGGATTCTACTTTGATTCAATGACCTACAAGCAATCTTCCTGACTGTAGCTGTTGCTCTCGAGCCTAGGTGGTTTAAAATCAAAAAATAAAAAAAGCGCCTCGATATTAAATCGAGGCGCTTTTTGTCTGCATGTTCGGAGGTCTACCGCTTACTGTGGAACAGGTACCTTTTTAATCCGTTGAGATTAATCACATCGAGTGCACCATTTAAAAGTGCGTTGATATAAAAAGTCATTAATCTTCCATTGTCATCGAATTTTATACTTGTTCTCACTCTGTAGACAATCAAATCACTCTTGTTCTTCAGACGGGTAAGAGTGCATCTGTCCATAAGTACGCTAATTTTCTCCGGAAATTCAAAATCATGACCGTTGTCCAGAAAGTAGAGCTTTCTGTTGTTGAAATCGAAAAAGAAATTTAGTTCGGTTTCTCTTTCGCAGTTCTTTGCCCATCCCCATTCAGTAAGTTTTTTTGGAACCCATTTGGGCTTGGGGCGCTTACCTGTTGGTGGATGTGAAGAGCAATCGGGATCTTTTGGTTCGGGTGGTTCTGACACACCGTCATCTACTAAATCTTCCGTGTAATCTTCAACAAA
>JAUXDO010000004.1 GCA_030618315.1 Candidatus Peregrinibacteria bacterium
AAAGCCAAAGATCAAAAAGGCAAGCGCGATACTCTGTCCGCTCAGATTATATTACAGAATTATTTGAGTAGCTTGAAAAACTAAATAGCGGTTAGCGACTAGCGACTAGCGGTTAGCTCAAAAGGCTATTCGCTAACCGCTAACTACTAACCGCTATTAAATAATCGGTGGCAACTCTCCTTTATGTTTATTGGCCTGAATTCTATCCCAAAGCTTTTTTTCGTTATTCGTTTCAGCTGTTGCGCCTTGTTCAAATTTCTTTAAAATCTCATCTATTTCCGCGTATTTCATACCAATTTCACCCTCATCCGTCTGTCCTTCTGCAAGCTGTGCGGTAGGTGTTTTTTGAATTATCTTCTCAGGCAATCCAAGCTCCTTAGCGACTTCCCAAACCTCAGTCTTATATAAACTGCCTATCACCTCACAATCACAGCCTCCGTCACCATATTTCGTGAAATAACCGAGTGTCAGTTCAGATTTATTACCTGTGCCAAGAACCAATGCATCATGTGAATTTGCGTAATGATAAAGGATGCATGACCTCGCTCTTGCCTGAATATTCATACTGGCAATGGCAGTAGCTTCCCATGGGAGATTATCAAACTTAGCAATACAGTCCTCAATCGGTATTATCTCAAACTTAATTCCAAGATCCTTTGAGTAATTCATAGCATCCGAAACGCTTTCAGATTGATTGAGGTTATTGTTTGGCAAAATCAAAGCAGTTACATTTTCCGCACCCAAAACCATTACAGCAATCTTTGCAACAAGGGCACTATCCACACCACCACTCATACCAATAACAGCCTTATTTTTGCCGGCTTTTTGGAAAAACGTCTTTAAATTCGCAATAATGGAGTCAACTTTTGAATTGTTCATTTTAATTCATAATTCATAATTATTTCAACGGCTACCTAAATTCAGCATCGGCAAAATATTATCCGGCAAAACTCCCCAGTTAATATCCTCAGCCATTCTTTGAACAAATTCGAATTGAATTACTTGAGGGAAAGCTCTTAGCATTTCTCCTTTTAAACGAATTGACTCAGCTTCAGCTTCAGCTTCAATAATCTTCTTTTTCTTAAGTTCTTCAGCTTCGATTCTTTGTTGTTCAGCAACTTTCTTTTTCTCAATTGAGTCTGCAAATTGTGGTGAGAAGGCGATATGGCGAAGTAAAACACTTTCTAAAACAATATTTTTTTCGGCATAAAGTTCTTTAATCCTGTCATTTATTTTCAGCTCAGCTTCATCACGTTTCAATGCATATACATCAATAGCCGTATATTTAGCGATCTGAGATCTAATCTGGCTACGTACAATCGGTCTTACAATTTTTTGTACATAATTTGGGCCAACCTGCTGAAAAAGCTCTGCTGCCATTTCACTATCTACATGAAAAAGAACAGTAGCATCAACTGTTACAGTCTGCCCATCGGATGTAGGTGCTGTCATACTGTCATCCTGAAAAACTGCACCCTCGCCTTTTGCAATACTCATTGTGTAATCCTGAGTACGGACATCAGTCAGATAAGAAACCTGCCAGAATGGTATTTTAAGATGAAGTCCTTCAGGAAGCTCATCGGCTAAAACCCCTCGTCCTCTGTCATAGATAATACCGACATGACCGGGAGGCACAGAAACAAGGCCATCGATTATTATTAATATCACCACGATTATCACAATAATGGTACTGATTTTCTTGGCATCAAGCTTTGGCATAGGAGGAAGCTGTGCGAATTGATTAAATGGATTTGGCATAATGATTTTATTAGTAAATTAACAAAAATACGATACTACAATAAATTCCAATACTCAAATCCTAAATTCCAAACAACTTCAATGTTCAAACTTCAATAAACAAATCTACGTAATTTATCTATACCCCGAAGGCGGGAATCATGATTCCCGCCTTCGGGGAGTGTAATTAATTTTATGTATCCCGTATTACGTTTGAAATTTAAACATTGAAATTTGTACTTTGTTTGGAATTTAGGATTTGAGTATTGGAATTTTCATTACTTTGTAATGTTGTTTGACATTGACAAATCTCCATTTTTTAGTATAATATACAACTATTATTGTCATTTTATATGTGCAATTTTAGAAATTGGTCTTAAACAATTTGGGAAATTAATAAATTCAACAAACAATCTGTCACACCGAGTGGCTTAATGTATTGTAATACAGCCAAGGAGGCACAAAATGAAATATGCAAGCATCTCCATCCTTTGCGTTCTGTGTATTGGTTGTGCCACTACTGGCACTAATATACCAGATAGTCACGAGGATATCTGCAACGGTATCACTGACAAGAACTCCGAGAACAGAAAAAAGGCTATCTTGTACTGCAAGGATAAGCATGTTCTCTTCGATGTTGCGAAATTTGACGAAAATTCTTCCGTAAGGAGTGCCGCGACGAAACGTTTTCTGGATATCAAGATGGTTATCGAGCTTTACAAGTTTGTGAAGACCGATGACACTCTTTCGAAATCCCAGAGGAAAAAATTCAGGGCTTATCTCAAGAAGAAGTTTGAACTTCTCAAGGAGTGTCCTGGCGTAGGTTATACAGATGTAAAAAAGCGCAAGGATGCAATTTACAAATGTGATAGCAACCTTCTCAAGGTATTCGTCGCAAGAAATGATTTCAACGATGAAGTCAGACTGTTCGCAGCTGGCAATATCACAGATGTCGAAATGTTGTTAGGCTTGTGGCCGTATATCAAAGATGATAAAACCCTTTCCGCTGAAATGAAGGAAAGATTTCAGCAGAGGATGAGATCACGCGCCAAAGCACTTTCGAAGATGACAAGTCGTCCAAGCGGAGATTCTGTCGCACGCAATTCTTCTTCAAACGGTAAGTTTAGTTCTAGTTTTGATAAAAACGGCAATCTGATTGAGGACCATGTCCAGAATACAAGGGGTGGGTCTGATACCAAGGATGAGGAACCTGATATTGCCAGCCTTCTCCAGAGCGATGCTAAGAGAGTAGGAACCAAAGTCAAGGCAATGATTAAGACGTGTTATGAAAGGGTTCTGAAATACAATCCTATGACCCGCGGCAAAATCGAGGTGTATGTTTACGTTGAAGGCGATGGCAGTGTCAGTGAGACCTCCATTGTCTTCGATGAAGTAAACAGCGCTTCGATGAACAAGTGCATTCTGAACACTGTGAAGAATGACAAATTTATGTTTGTAAAGGATGCCGGTGCAGTCAGCGTTCCAGTTACACTGACTCCCGGTCTCTAGTTTCCCTTATTGTTTTCAGATCTTAACGCCTGCCGACTAACCCTCGGCAGGCTTCTTTAAATTACTTCTTGACGAGTGAACAAACGTTCACTACAATGAAGATGCTTTTATACACCCCCAATCACTGAAGGCGCGATTCACTAATCGTGCCGGCGAGGATAGGAATCCTTGCCTTCAGTGATTGGGGTTAACAAATAGAAATATGAAACTAAAACAAATCTATATCTGCACTAAATGTAACGCAGAAAACTCTAAATGGTCCGGTCAGTGTTATAAATGCAATAGCTGGAATACACTTGTTGAAGACGTTATAAATGTTGGCAAAAGCGATAAATCACTTCGTCGCACATCAAATATAAAACCAAAAATAGTCCTTTCCGACATTCCGATAAAAGAAAAACGTTTGATGACCGGGATAGGGGAGTTTGATAGGGTGGTTGGAGGTGGCTTTGTAGAAGATTCACTGGCACTTATGGTGGGAGATCCGGGTATCGGAAAATCCACTCTCACTCTTCAGGTATGTGATAAGATGGCGAAAAATCGGTCAGTCTTATATTTTTCCGGTGAAGAATCTGTTCAGCAGATCAGCTCACGTGCTAAACGTCTCAATGCCCAAAATCCAATTGCAATCGTAAATGTAAACAATCTTGAGGCAATTCTGGCTACTATAGAATCCGAAAAACCGGGTTTTGTTGTTGTCGATTCTGTGCAGGTAATGGCAAGTGAAGATCTACCGAGTCAGGCAGGCTCTATATCACAAGTCCGCTACGTCGCAGAGCAGTTGATGCAAGTCGCTAAGTCCAAAAAAATCCCAATCCTGCTCATCGGTCACGTAACAAAGGACGGCCAGCTTGCAGGACCGCAAGTTCTTACCCATCTTGTCGACACAGTGCTTTATCTGGAAGGGGATAGGTTTCACCAATTCCGCCTGCTCCGCGCAACCAAAAACCGCTTTGGGGCAATAGATGAAGTGGGTGTTTTTAATATGGAGGAGTCCGGACTTGTCGAAGTCAAAAACCCATCCGCATTATTCCTGGATGGTCGGGCTGAAAGTCCAATAGGGTCCGTTATTGTCCCGATTTTGGAAGGAACGAGAACATTTTTAGTCGAAGTCCAGGCACTTACATCCTACACACAATTCGGATACCCAAAACGCACAGCGAGCGGGTTTGATTCAAAAAGGCTGGATATTATAATTGCAGTACTTAATCGTTACGCAAACATGAAACTCGATTCATCAGATGTCTATGTGAATGTCGTCGGCGGTCTAAAGCTCTCAGAGCCTGCGGCCGATCTTGCTGTTGCAATGGCAATCGTAAGTTCCAAATTACAAAAACCACTACCGCCCGACATGGCAATAATGGGTGAAGTCGGCCTGTCCGGCGAAGTGCGTAACATCAGTCAGATGAAAAAAAGAACGAAAGAGGCTGAGAAAATGGGGTTTGAACAAATTCTTTCGTCCGAAAAAGTCAGATTAATCGGTGAGGCGGTGAAGAAATTTTTTGGGTAATGCATACGTATGGACGCGAAATTTCGCGTCCATACATGCTAAATCCCAAAAAACCTCTCCGCATTCGCCGTAGTAATCCGAACAACCTCTTCAATCGGTACATTCTTTATATCAGCAATAGCTTTTGCGATATCAGCGACAAATGCTGGTTCTCCCGGTCCGCCTTGCTTGCCTTCAATGGCAATATACGGTGAATCAGTCTCCAGCATCATTCTATCCAGCGGAGTATCGCTAATAACTTCCCGTAACTCCTCATTGTTTTTATATGTGATTATTCCTGTAAAACTCAGCATCAAACCCATGTCCAGCAACCTCTCTGCCTCGACTCTGTTACCACTAAAGCAATGAACGACGCCGTTTTTAAAATCCTCACGTTCCAGAATCTGAATCATATCAATGAACGCTTGCTCATTTTCACCGGGATTTTTTCCACCTCTGCAATGAATAATCGCAGGCTTATTTAATTGTTTTGAAATATTCAGTTGCCCAATGAAAAATTCAGCCTGCAGTTCATGCTCCGCAGTATCGTGATAATAATCAAGACCTATTTCTCCAATCGCGACAATCTTCTCCTCATTTTTTGCATATTCAAGAACTTTCTCTAATTCATGCTCAATATTTACTGGTAGCTGAGTCGGGTGAATGCCGGCAGTAGTCCATATAAAATCATATTCATCAGTTAACGGAATGCATTCTCCAACTTCATCCAAAGTACATGCAACTGTAATAAGCTTTGTGACGTTAGCTTTTTTAGCACGCTCAACAACAGCTTTTTGTTCCGCTTTTTTAAAATGACTGAGATGGCAATGGGTATCAATTAACATTTATCAATTTTAATAACAAGCAACTATTTAATTTTTGGAAAAGCGTAAATTATTTTTCCTTCATCGTAATCATACACCTCATAAGTCGGAGCTGATTTGTAGCCGTTTTCTTCCATATATTCAGAAAGGGCAGGGTAGGCTTTCTTTACTCCGATAATCATAGAAATCATATTTCTTAATGGAAATTCAACAACAACGGCATCAAATTTATCAACAGTCATGATTTTATATTTAAGTCCTCTGCCATCAATCTGAAATGCTTGTTCCTCGGTAACAATTGAACCAACCTTGCTTGTAAGATCCTCTTTTAAAACCACTTGCGGATCATCATAATAAATTCCAAGTCCTTTTGTGGTATCTATGCCATTTTCACGTAATGCTTTATCAATTTCTTTAAAAACAGGACCTGTTTTTGCGTAATCACCAATAAATTCCTCATAGGTAAATGTATAAGGTCCGACCTCTCTTTCTGTAACAGTTACTTCACTAAATAAACCCATATAGGCTAAAAAAGCGAGTACAAGAAGTATAATAAATACTATAATTGATATTATTTTTCTCATATTAAAATGTTTAATTGGTATTGCAAATTAGATTATACCAAAAACATAATAAAAAAACTCATTAAATGGTGCCCGGGAAAGGACTCGAACCTTCACGTCTTGCGACACTGGTTCCTAAGACCAGCGTGTCTACCAATTCCACCACCCGGGCACATTAAAAATGAGCATGGATATTTTATGTTACAAATCCACATGACACAAGCTAAATTTTCTCAACTTCTTTCTGTCCGCTCACATTATCCAAATTAATATCATCGTCATCCAGATAATCTACAAAAAGAATTCCATCTAAATGATCGATTTCATGTTGCAGTTCAATAGCTTCAAAATCACAGAACTTCATGACCATCTTCTGTCCTTTTGTGGTTAAAAATTGAACAGTAGCCTCGATTGGTCTCCGAACTTTCCCCCATTCACCAGGCAGACTAAGACATCCCTCTTCTGATATAGTTGTATTTTCCGAAACGGTGATAATCTTAGGATTTATCAAAGGAAGAATCTTTTTATCGTCCAATGTAATCAATACAATTCGTTCATGTACTCCAACCTGAGGTGCAGCAAGACCAACACCCTTGGATTTAAGCATGGTTTTTTCCATATCTTTTATAAACCTGAGTGTCTTTTTTGTTATTTCATGCACTATCTCCGATTTTTTACGGAGCATTGGGTTGTCCCTGCCTGTTTCTATATTTAGTATCATGCTGTTTTTACGATAACATACCTTTTATTGATTTGCGATTTATGTTGAATGTTGAAAGTTGTAGGATTTAGGTTGTACATAGGTCCTTAATCCTACAACATTCAACATAAATCATTCTTTAATCATACAACATACAACCTAAAACTTTTATTAATCAAAGAGTTACTTACCTTTGAGTAGATAAGCTTCAACAAACATATCCAAATCCCCATCCATAACATCCTGCACCTGACTTGTCTCCGCATTAGTTCTATGATCCTTCACCATCGTATATGGCTGGAATACATAGGATCTAATCTGATTTCCCCATGCAGCCTCCTTGTATCCTCCTTTTAATTCAGATATTTGTTCTTTCTTCTCCTCCATCATTTTTTGAGTCAATCGTCCGCGTAAAACATTCATTGCCTGCGCTCTGTTCTGAATCTGACTTCGTTCACTTTGGCAGGTTACAACCAGTCCTGTCGGAATATGGGTAATACGGACAGCGGAATCGGTTGTATTTACATGCTGTCCACCTGCGCCACTAGCTCTATAAGTATCAATTCTTAAATCTTTTTCTTCAATATCAACTGCCTCACTTTCAGGAATTATTGGTAAAACTTCCACTAAAGCGAAAGATGTCTGACGTAAATTTTTGGCATTAAAAGGGGATAGGCGAACCAGACGGTGAGTGCCATGTTCTGCCTTTAAAAAGCCATATGCCATCATTCCTTTAATCTCAATCGTTGCACTTTTAATACCTGCTTCTTCGCTTACATTTTTATCAGTTACATTTGCCTTCCATCCTTTTTTTTCAAAATATCTTAAATACATTCTTAAAAGTATTGCTGCCCAATCCTGAGCATCAACTCCACCTGTACCGGATGAGATAACCATAATGGCATCATTTTTGTCGTATGGACCGTTTAGAACAAGCTCTACATGGGCTTTTTGAAAGATTTTTTCAAGTTTTTTGTAGTCCTTTTCAAATTCTGAATACTCCTCCCCATTATCCTGATCAATCATGCCAGACAATGCCTCAATATCTTCCGCTTTTTGCTTAATATCTTTCCATTTGTCGCCTAAATCAGTCCAATATTTCAATTCTTTTAATATTACCTCAGCTTTTTTGGGATTATCCCATAAATCAGGTGCAGTACTCGTTTTTTCCGATATTTTTTTCTTTTCATCAAGTCCTAATCCGTCAAACATAACGGAGATCCTTTCCTATTTTTTCAATGAGACTTTTTATATCCATGACTTTTAAGATGCTCCGTGGTTATGTTATATGTTTTAAGTTGTAGGATTTAGGTTGTAAAAAGGTCTTTAATCCTACAACTTACAACTTACAACTTACAACTATTTAGTAATTTAGGCAAATATAGATTATTGACTTTTACCATTAAAAATGATAGAATAAGAAGATAAATAAAACAAAAAACCATGGTAGAAAACACTCAAAACAACAAAGCCAAAATAAAACAGTTAGAAATTGACATAAAGTCAGCTTTTAAAGAAGAAAGTTTCGACGCTGTTTCTAAGCTGGCAGAAGAGATTAAAACCATTGATCCGGAAAATCGTTTGGCTTTACGTCTTTTAGAAAAAATGGCTAAGGTTAAAGCTGATGCAAGGAAAAAGGAAAATGCCGAAAAGATTAAGCAGTATTTAGAGATGGTCAAGAAGATGTATAAAGAAGGCAATATGGAAAACGTACGCAAATTAGCTGGAGAATTAAAAGAGTTTGATGAAAAAAGTGCTGAGCAATGGTTGCAAAAAGCAGACGCTATTGAATCAGATCTAAAAAAGAAGCAAAACGCAGATAAAATAAAATCAGTCTCAAAAGGTATCAAAGGTGCATTCAAAGAAGGCAATTATGATCAAGTGACATCATTTTGTGCAGAGCTTAAAGAATTAGATCCAGGTGATAAAAATCCTGAGAAATGGTTAAAAAAAGTAGAAAAGACCAAAAATATGGAGTTAAAAAAGGCTAATGCGGAAAAAATCAACGAACTGGAAAAACAGATAAAAGGCACCTTTAAAGAAGAGCAATATGATAATGCAAAAAAATCTATCGAAGAATTAGTAAAAGTTGATCCGGAAAGTTCTTTTGCTGACAAGTTCATGGCAAAAATAGATAAAATTATGAAAAAGAAAGAAGAGGAAGCTTCGGTCACTGTTGCTCCAGCTGTAGCCAGTGAGCCAATTGCAGATGTTAAGCAAGCTGAACTTGTCGAAGCAACAGTAGTTGCTCCGGCAGAAAAGGCTGAAACAGATGAAAAGAAAGTGAAAACTCCAGCTATTACCGATCCGATTGTTGCAACTCCAGCTACAATCGAAGTAACAAAAGTTGAGACAAAAGCAATTGAGCCAACTGAAACAGTTGCAAAAAAGGATGCAGAGTCATCTGGTGATAAGGGCAATATGTTTACTAGAATGTTTAAAGAAAAAGAGGAGCTAGAAAGTTCATCAAAATCAATTATTGATACAATTGTTGAAAAGTCCTCTGACAAAGAAGGGGGAAAAGAAGAGAAAAAAGAGGAAGAAAAAGTAGGAAAGAGGGAAGGTATCGCATTTTTAAAATTATCAAAAGTACTTATGCAGTTCTCAATTGCATTCATTGTTTTAAGCGCAGGCTTCTTCTATGTACAAAACATAGATATTAACAACACAGTTCTTGGGATGCTGAACATCGAGGAAAACTATGCAAGCAGACTTCATTCTGCTAATACCATGCTTGAAGCAAAGAAAAGTGAGGAATCTGAACTTGCAAAAGAGAGTAGTCGTTATCAGCAGGGCTATAACAACAGATATGAAGATGTGATTAAACAAATTATTGATAATCGTCTTAATTGGCCGGATATTCTTGCAAAGATAAATGAGGTTGCCGATTATATTTACGAGAGAAATGTTATTTCTCAATATATAAAATATAATAGTTTTTCTTTTGATGTCGAAAAGAAACTGATAACTGTTAGCGGGTCTTTAAGCGACCCACTTGGAAAGAATCTTACAAAAATGGCTGAACTTGAAGAGGCATTCAGATACTATCCAAAAGACAGATCTAATCCTGAGGACACAACTCAGCCTTACTTTAGTGACTTTAAGGAATTTAAATCATTAAGTAAGTCTTATGACAAAAAAACAGGAAAGTACACATCAACTTTCCAGCTTTCTTTTACTCTTAACCCAAAGAGTGAATAATAACAAACGAAATGACGTTAATCTTAAAACATAAATCATTAATCTAAAGATATGGTTACACTTAAAACAACACCTCAAAAGCCAGCTCAGAATATATTCGCAAATCCTATTGCCAATAATAAGGAGATGCTTGAAAAATATTCTAAGGAAAAAAGAAAAAGAAATTTGCGATCTGGTTATATCTACCTGGTTTTAACAGCAGTATTACTTATTGGATATTCCGTTTCATTTTTATATCCTCAGCTGGATTTTTATTTAAAAGCTTCAGTGCAGATTGATGAGGTAAATAAAGAAATTAAGAGCTATGATGATGTAATACTTCCAAATTTAAAATCTACAAATGAGCTACACAAAGCAGCTTATAATGTAGAATTTAAAGAAGTAGAAGATGCACTAGGAGCAGTATTTCCGGAAGATGTTGATAAATTGGGAATAGTTCAGAGGCTTGAAGATTTTGCAACTTCGATTCATGCGAAAACTCCTCCATTCGAGTTTAATTCAATGACTTTTGGAGAACCGATAGAAAAAGGTGGGTACACAGCACTTCCAATATCTACCTCGATTCATTCAAGTCGAACAAACTTTGATCGCTTTATTCAATTAGTTAATTTATCAGGAAATCTTGAAAGCGACATCCTAATCCGTTTAATGGAAATTTCAAACATTAGCATTAGATACAGAGGAGTAGATGCAAAAACAGGGGAAGACAAAGGAGTGGATTTTACAGTTAAGCTAAATGCTTACTCTAGATAAAAACTCAAAACCAAAAACTCAAAACTCAAAATTTATTTATGCCAGAAGACCAAGCAGTTAAGACATCAGAGGCTACAGCAGTAATCGAGCCACCAGTAGTATCTAACGAAGCTAGCCAACCTAACGAAGCTAGCCAAGTTGAAACTCCTAAACCGAAGAAAATTGAAAATGCGAATGGGCAGGATCAACAAATGCTTCAGGATGCAATAATTGCTGGTAATATTCCCCAAATAGTATTATATGCCATTAGTTCAGCGCTTCATATGGGAGCTAGTGATGTACACATTGAACCGGAAGAAAAGACAGTTCGTATTAGATTCAGAGTTGATGGAGTTCTCCGTCATATAATTGAGTATCCGGTAAACATTCATCCAGCTGTTATCTCCCGTATCAAAATCATGTCCAATCTTAAAATTGATGAACAGCGTATACCGCAGGATGGCAGAACGCAAGTAACAACGGATGATAACCGCAACATTGACCTTCGTGTTTCAAGTTTGCCAACTGTTAACGGTGAAAAAATTGTAATGCGTTTGCAGGACAAGACAAAATCAATTCCTGATTTGCCGGAATTGGGACTTACCGGAACAATCCTGGAAAAGATGGAACGTTTTACTGAGCTTTCAAATGGAATCATATTAGTAACTGGTCCTACCGGTAGCGGTAAAACAAATACACTTTATTCAACTCTTCATCGATTAAACCAAATTGGTGTAAATATTATGACGTTTGAAGATCCGGTTGAGTATCAAATGGATGGACTTAATCAGAGTCAGATGCATCCGGAAATTGATTATAATTTTGCGATGGGGCTTAGAACTGCCCTTCGTCAGGATCCGGATATTATAATGGTGGGTGAGATTCGTGATCAGGAAACAATCGAAATTGCTATCCGTGCTGCCCTTACAGGTCATCTGGTACTATCTACAATACATACAAATAGCGCCGTTGGTACACTTACACGTATAACCGATATGGGCGTAAAACCTTTCTTAATAACATCTTCAATCCGAGGAATTATTTCTCAGCGTTTGGTAAGAAAAATTTGTGAAAATTGTAAGGAGGAGTACGCTCCTGATCAAGCTGTTATCGATGACATTAAAAAAGAATTAACAGGTATTACAGAAAAAGATCTTGATCCAAAACTGCTAGAAAACATCAAACTATACAAAGGAAAAGGATGTGACGCATGTAATAATCTTGGATATAAAGGACGAGCAGGTGTTTTTGAAATTATGGAAATGGATAGGGGGGTTGCAGAACTTGTTTTGCAAAGTGCTCCGGATGATCAATTGTTAGATGCGGCCAAAAAGAATGGAATGATAACTCTGAAGCAAGATGGTCTGATAAAAGCTTTAAATGGGTTAACTTCCATTGAAGAAATATTTAGAATATCACAATAAAACCGAGTTGGAAGACGAATTGAAGAACGAATAGGAAAACAACTCGTTCAACAACCCGTTCAACAACCCGTTCAACCATACGAATTATGCCAGAACAAGCAACAATACATATAGGCGCGGAAGAAATAACTGCTTCACAAGCGGTAAAATCTGTAAAACAGGATGCTGTAAGAGTTAAGCCGAAAGGGTTAACGGATCAGCTAAATGATTTATTAGCAAAGCTTTCCGCTGTTAAAACTAGTGATAAGGTGTCTTTCTTCAGGCTTCTTGCAACAATGATTAATGCTGGTATTTCAATCGTAAAAGCATTAAATATTCTTACAGATCAGACTGAAAATCCTGCGATGAAAAAAATTACAATGGATCTGGCACATGATATTGAATCAGGTAAAAGTTTTTCTGAAGCGATGAAAAGTTATCCAAAAGTTTTCACTGATTCTCACATAGGTATGGTTGAATCAGGTGAGGCATCAGGTCGATTAAATCAAACATTACTGCAGATTGCGGAAGAAACTGAAAAATCAGCAGCTTTGATCTCCAAAATTAAAGGAGCTATGATTTATCCGATCGTAGTAATTTTTATTATGCTTGGTGCAGGATTCGCGGTAATGACGTTTGTAATGCCAAAGATAAAAGAAATGTTTGAAAGTCTTGGAGGCGAATTGCCTGCTTCTACAATGGCATTAATAAATGTCAGTGATTTTATGGTCGGCACAACCATTGGACTGCCTAATGCGTTATGGATGATACTTGGACTAGTTGGATTATATTTTATATTTTCAATGTGGAAAAAAACAAAGACAGGTGCTTATTTATGGGCCACAGCGGTATTTCACATACCAGTATTCGGAAAATTATCCAGAAAAGTAGCGTTGGCACGGTTTTGCAGAGGTTTAAGTACAATGATAGCCAGTGGTATATCAATAATTAAAGCTTTGAACATAACTGCGACAAGTGTTGGTAATGCTGTATATGAAAAAAGAATTCTTCAAATCGCTGATGATGTTAAGCAGGGTATTACAATGGCGGAGAATATGAAAGATGATAAGAAGCATTTTCCAAGTATGGTTGTTGGAATGATAGGAGTAGCGGAACAAACTGCACAGATCGACGAAATTACAGAAAAACTTGCTGACTTTTATGAAGAAGAAGTAAATGATATGGTAAAAGGTCTATCAGCACTTTTAGAGCCGATTATAATAGTGGTTCTTGGCGGAGCTGTTGCATTTCTTGTAATATCCGTGATGATGCCGATTTTAAGTGTCTCAGATTTAGCTGCAGATATGTCGTAATTGCATGTTTAGATAGCAGTTAGTAAATAGCGATTAGCGAATAGCGAACAGCATTTTAAACTAACCGCTATTTAACAATTCTCATTTTTCAGTCACTAGCGAAATAAGCGCTAATTAATCAGCAAAAGTCAACGGTAAAAAAAGTCTTGCACAAATTTTGTATACATGATAAACTCTTGTCAGTTTATTAATTAAAACAAAAACAAAATGAAAAACAACGTTTTTAAAAAAGGTTTTACCCTTATTGAGCTGATGATCGTAATTGTGATCCTCGGTGTTCTTATGGGTACAATCTTACCTCGTATCGCAGGAGTACAATCCCGTTCACGGGATACCGGCCGTATGGCTGATTTAACAAGTATGTCACAAGCTCTTGAGCTGTATTTTGATGACTTTGGTGAGTATCCTGGAACAATGGGAACAGTAGTTTGCTTGGCACCAGCAGGCACTAACTTCACTTTTGAAACTTCTTTTAAAACCTATTTCAAAAATGAAGATGTTCCAACTCCACCTACAGGCGGTGAAGTTACAAGATTTAATGGTAGCGACTGTACAGATGGATACGTATATTTTCCATTATATCGCAATGGTGTATCTAAAGCTGGTTATGGCATAGTTGCTAATATGGAAATCGCTCAAAAATCTAATTATGGTAATGGTGTAGTTGGTGATTTGGCTTCTGCTATAGTATATGCTACAGATTCTGACGCAGATTCAATTGTTACTGAATTGGCAAAAAATACACCAGATAGCATGATTGATGTTGAAGGTGAAGGAACCGGTGCAGAAAAAGGTAAAGATACAGTTTTTATACTGGTTAACTAATCAAAATAATTAATCATCTAAAAAACCCTTCCGAATTCCGGAAGGGTTTTTAACTATCTCAAATTAGGAAATCTCTTTCATTATCTTCTTTGCACTAACTTTTCCAATACCTTCTATTGCTTCAATCTCATTTTGATCCATACCTTCTAAATCTTCAAGATTTCTGTGTCCTGCGAGCTCTAATTTATTAGTAACAGCTTTTGTTAGAGAGCCCCAGTCACCACTGTCATCTTTTAATGATTTCTCAGCTGCTTCAAGTTCTTTGTCAGCACTTGCTGATTCAAGATCTTTATCTTCAATTCTATGAGTAGATTTTATCATTTCGCTTACCTTCTCTTTAAATGCAGGTAATTGCTCAATATTATATAAATCAAGCTCGTAACCTGTTAAATCGGATGCCAAACGTACATTCTGACCTCTTTTACCAATAGCCATTGGACGCTCTTCTTCCTCCACAAACACAGCAGCTCTTTTTCGAACCTTTTCATCATCACCGGCGTTAACAATAATAACTTCGGCGATTTTAGCTGGCTGAAGTGATGTAGCGATAAATTCTTTTGGATCCTTGGTCCATTCAATAATATCAACACGCTCACCATTTAGTTCATTCATAACGCTTTGGATACGAACACCTTTTTGACCGATACAAGCTCCAACAGGGTCGATCTTTTCATCTTCAGCAGATACTGCAACCTTACTGCGGGTTCCGGCATCACGGGCGATTGATTTAACTTCAACTTCACCTTCCGCAATTTCAGGGATTTCCATTTCAAGTAATCTGACAACAAGATTAGGATGAGTACGTGAAATAGAAAGCTGAGGACCTTTGTTGGTATGAATTACCTTATCCAGATAAACTTTCATACGTTTACCGTTGTAATACTTTTCATCAGGAATTTGGTCTTTTGGCCCAAGCGCTACATTATGTTTTTCAACCTGAATATGAACGCTTCCGCCTTCAATTCTCATAACCTGAGCAGACATAATTTCATTTTCACGGTTTTTAAACATTTCATATGTTGCATCACGTTCTGCCTCCTGTAAACGCTGAAGAATAACCTGTTTTGCAGATTGAGCGGCTATACGACCATATTCAAGAGGTGTTACATCGATTTTAATAATGTCACCTACTTCGACATCCTTTTTCATTTTCTGAGCTTCAGCAAGGGAAATCTCAATATTAGGATTCTCTACATCCTCAACAACCTCTTGCACAAGAAGAACTGTTGCAATATCAGAATCCTCGGCAAGAATTATTTCAACCTCCTGCTCTTTATTACCGAAATCTTTACGGTAAGCAGTAGCAAGAGCTGCTTTTATAGTTTCCATAACACGTTCGTATGGAATGTTTTTTTCATCACAAATTTGGTGGATGGCAGCAAAAAATTGTGGTTTCATAAAGTATTGTTTTAAGTTGTAAGTTGAACGTTGTAAGTAGATTAAATCTTAAATCTTACAACATTAATCTTAATAAAAAAGACAGACCCTAGTATTTAGGCTCTGTTTCATTTACATTATATCAAATTAGAGATTATTTGCAAGGAAAATGTCGAATTAAATAGCGGTTAGTAGTTAGCGGTTAGCGAATAGCCTTTTAAGCTAACCGCTACACGCTAGTCGCTAACCGCTATTCTATAAATAACCGAATCTCTAAACCCCCTGTTTCTCAAAAAATTAATCAGTTTCATCTTTCTTTTTCGTGGGTCAGTTTCATTTAGTGTCCGCTCTTTTGTTTCGAGAGCTTTTTTTAAACTGTCCTCTTCACTCCAATTTTCATTTACCAGCATTTGGTCAACAAGGTCTTTATCAAGCCCTTTTTTGCGAGTTTCAATCATTATTTTCATTCTTCCAATCGGTTTTTGAATCAGGTGATGAACGAATTCTTCGGTAAAACGCCTGTCGCTAAGAAGCTGAACACGTTCCATTTCACGAATCACTTTTAAAATATCTCCTTCATCGTCAGGAAATTTTCTCAGTAGTTTCTGTCGCATTTCGAATTTACTGTTTATTCTTATCTGAATAATTTTTAATGCAGATTCCCAAATTTTGTCATAAGTTGATTTCACGGAAATATAATATCATAACATTTGATATTGGAAATTTGAAACTTGAAATTGAAAAATCATATAAAAGAAGAGCCCCGCTAAGCGGGGCTCGACTAGTAAGCTAATAGTTATTCGCCATCTGCATCAGCCAGAAGCTGAACACAGATATACTTATCCTTTCTCTTCTTCAACGGCGTGTAAACACACGCAAGCCCCATTTTTTTGAAATCTCCATTCAGCATGTTGTCTTTTTCTTCGGGGGAATCATCCCACTCAGTAAAAAGATTTTCAGCATTTGGAATCAGGAGCCTGGAAAGATTCGCAACGCTAGAGCGGCAATTGTAGCTCTCATCTGCGATCTTATCGCTAAAGCTGCTTTCGCCATGCTCACGTTTGAGATCCGGAAGCTGGTTGTCATGATGGTATTTTGCCCACTCAAGCGCGGCAGCATTAAGTTGCTCGTCGTACTTAATGGGCTTTAAACCATTTTCATATCTAAGTGCATTTACCTTCCTTAGGAAAGTGCCCTTGTCAACGTAGGCTTCTTGTCCGGGTCTCGGGTCAATCGTATCGAAGATGCTTTGCAGTTCAGTCAGAAAAGTTTTTTTGTAACGTTCCTGACGTTCACCTGAAGCATTCAGTTTGAGGAAGACAGGGAAAAAGCGTTTAATTATTGTCCTAATATCCCACTTGGCAGTCTTAACCTTCGCACTAGCTTTTTTATAGCTCATGTCCTGCGTGTCAGTTAAGATTGCGTAGACTCTTTCCAGGGCAAGTAATTTTAGCTTGAAATCGGAATAGTAGAGGAAGATATCAACCAATTCCTGAAAATCCTCCATCTGAACAACTTCTTTGGCACTGAATGATTTCTCTTCAAAAGCATTCGCTAGTGCGAGATCATCAGTTGAGGAAATCTTATTCACTTTTCTGAGCTTCTTATTGAGAGTTCTAAGAAGCTTACCATGAAGCTCTTCTTGTTCTTCGCCTTTTGGTTTAGCGTTTTTAGCAAAAACGCGAGCTTTTTTCAGCATTTCCGTGTTTTTGCACACTTTAGCAACCTCGAGTCGAGTCCCAAAGTCTGGGTGGTAATAAAGAGTGGCCTTAAGCACATCTCCGTTTCTACATCTTCTGACAGCCTTTCTACTGGTATTCTCATACTGGGATGTAATACCAGGACAAAGAGTAAGAGTGTTTACTTTTTCAACACGTTCAAGGTCCTTCTTCGAATTTATTGATGAGCACGAACACATCAAAAGGACAAACAATGCCCAAATAATCATCAATTTTTTCATTATCTGCCTCCCTCTGAGGTGTTGACGGATTGTTGTTAAAGAACAAAGCTAGTAGCTTACTAGGCTAATCATTATATATTAAAATGAGGATTTGTCAAGCTATATACCATGAATTCAAAATTACAAAATTGAATATTGAAATTAGAAAATTGTGTAAGAAGAAGAGCCCCCCGGTGTACACCGGGGGGCTCGACTAGTAAGTTATAAAAATTACTTATAATCTCCGTCAGTAAATAGCTGAACACAGACATAATCGGCCAACCCAAAATCAGCTGGAAGAGGGGCGTAAATACAGGATAGTCCCATTTCTCGATGTTCAGGATCTATCATATTTTCCATATGATCCTGTGATTCCCGCCAATCTACAAATATACCTCTGGCATTTGGAATAATAGGCCTGTCCAAATTTTCTCCGGATTCATTAGGAAAATATCCTTCGGCCTCAATTCGCAGGCTGTGTGCCTTTCTATCATTGATTACTGGACCATGGTCAAGATTTTTTAATTTTTTCTTGAAATGGTGTTCTGCCCACTTGCGTGCAGCGGCATCCAATCGACTGTCATACTTTACAATCGGCTGAACATTATGCTTGGCTCGGAAGGCATTGACGTAGCGCATATGCGCTTCTTTATCAATATATACCTCTTCACCAGGCTTCGGATTAATCTGTTTCTCCATCTTATGAAGTTCAGCCAGAAGCTTCTTCTTGTAAGACCTCTGCTCATCAGAATCCGCCGACATAGCTTTGATCTTAGGAATCGATTTTGAAACGATTTTCTTGAACTTGTTCAGGCCTTCGATTTTGGCATTAAGTTCAGATGTAACATATGAGGATGAATGAGGCATGTAGCTCAGAAGTTCGTAGGCTCGTTTCACAGCGTATAACTTCGTTACAAAGCTCGGATGTTTATGAAATAACTCTGCGAGTTCGCCGACACTTTCCATCTTGGTAATAGACTGGATGGAAACAGGTTTCTCCGGCTTCTTCTTAATCTTGGAACGGATTAACTTAAGAAGATGGTTATCACGGATTTTCACCTGATTCTTATCAGATATTTTTTCCGACTTGGCCAGCCTGTAGGCCTTTTTGAGAATTTCTTTGTCAGAGATTTTTTTAGCCGCGTAATAGCGACTTCCGAAATCTTCGTGATAATAAAGAACCGCCTCGAGGACGCCTTTATTATCACATTTCTTGACGGCCTTTCTGGCAGTCTTGTTATTGGAGGAGTCGATTCCAGGGCAGAACGAATTTGCCTTTTTGACCTTGTTCATGTCAGCATTTGCGGACGCGAAACAAGGCAGGACAAAAAGAACTGCAGTCAAAAGAACTGAGATTTTCCACATATCTAGCCTCCTATAGGAGTTGGTTTGTTGATATTAAAGAGCAATTGTGTTACTTACTAGGCCGAGTATTATACATGAAACAGTCAATTTGTCAAGTTGTTAGTCCTGAAAATAATCCCGCCCAACAATCCTTGTGGGGGATTGATTTACGATTTAAGATTTACCTATTTTATTGTCTGAACCGCTGATTTACGCTGATTATGCTGATTTCGCTGACACTGATTATTATGATTTCACTGAATTTCACTGATTACTGATTCGTAGGGACGCATTGCAATGCGTCCCTACGTTGGTGAATAATTAAATTGTTATTGCCAAATAACAAATCAACGCAATCATTCGCCGTGGCGAATCAACACAATCAGGGAAATCAATGTCAGTGAAATCATTTAAATCCGTAATGTGTTATTGTTTGTAGCTTTGCTCGTGCGTATTGTGCTATTAAGGGGTATATGGTTCAGACAATATGATGGCATGAAAAGATGATTGTAATTTGGATTTTTGTTACAATGTCCTCATGAGCCCAAAAAGAAAAAAAACCAGCATCAAACTAAATCCGTTAGGGGGCCATTTTTTCGACATAAAACCACCAAAAGGAGGCACTAGACCACCCTCAAATAAAACATTAAAAGGCTTCTGGAGGTTTTTTTGGATAGCTATAGTCATTTTTCTGATTATAAACCTCGCAAACATCTACATGCGTGGAAAGGATATCGCAATTGAGAATCAGGATGTAGCGATGGATGGTTATGATTATTTAAACAAAGCAATCCACTCACTCGAAGTACAGGATTATAAAAATGCTGACTTGTGGTTTAAGAGTTCTGAAATAAAATTTGAAGAGCTTGCAGAAAATACTAAGCATTTAACATCTCAGGCAAATGGATTAATTGATGAAGGGTTATATCTGGATATGGCTGGAAAATTAATTGAAAGCGGAATTTCTGTATCTAAAATAGGACAAAAACTTGTAGCTTTTCAAAAAGAGGCAGCCTTAATACCAGAAATTTTTGTTAACGGATATGCCGAAGATGCAGATGACAATCCAAAACTCACATCAATAATCAAAGAAGAAAAAGAAAGATTTAACGAGATTAACGAAGAAACAATTAAAATCCAAAACAACATAACAACGCTTAACAGCAATATTCTTCCATCTGATCTCCAGAATAAAATCCAAAAAGGACAGGAACAAATAGCTCAGATATTGGCTTTAACAAGGGAAGTTAATCTTAATTTTGAAGTTTTTCTCAAAATGCTTGGAGACGATGTTCCACATACTTACCTGATTCTATTTCAGAATAATCATGAGCTAAGAGCCACAGGAGGATTTATCGGTTCATACATGATAGTCGATGTTAACGATGGATTGATTACAAAAATGGAAGCTAAAGATGTTTATGAAAGAGACGGACAGCTCACCGAAATCATTGACTCTCCACCGGGGATTAAGCAAGTATCTGAAAGATTATTTATGAGGGATTCAAATTACAGCCCAAATTTTCCTACGTCCGCGGAAAGGGTAATGTGGTTCTTAGAACACAGTCAGGGGCCATCCGTCGACACGGTAATTGCCATCGATCAAACGCTTGTAGAAGGCATTTTAGAGCTTACTGGACCAATCGTTCTTAAGCATTTTCCATTCCAGATAAAAGCTGATAATTTCAATAAAATCATCTCTTACTACATAGAATCAAAGATCAGCGAGACATCCACACCAAAACAATTGCTATTTGATTTCATTCCTGTTTTTAAAGAAAAAATGCTTTCGATGGAAAACTTCAGAGGTCTTGGTGAATTACTTAAAGAAAAGATCAGTAGTCGCCACATTCAGGCATATTCAAAAGATGCGAATGTTCAGATGTTGATTGAAAAATTTGGAGTTGATGGAAAGACAATAGCGCCGGAAGAAAAAACAGACTATTTATCAATTATTTCCACAAACATCGGAGGGAATAAGAGTGATAAATATATAGAAACCGATATTGAGCATCATACTGACATCGCTCGTTCCGGGCTTATTACAAACGATTTATACATTACAAAAACTCACACATGGGAGGAAAAAGATTTTGATGACTGGGAAACTTTAATAAGCAGATATGGAACAGGTGAAGAAAATATAGAAACAGTTAGATTTATTTTAGGGGAGGGGAGGAATCTTGATTACATGAGAATTTACGTTCCAAAAAACAGTCAAATTATTGAAGTCGAAGGAATAACCATCGAAGACATAAAACTTGAAGAGGAAGATGGGTACACAGTATTCGTTTTTGAGTTCGGAAAAATTGAAGCAGGCGAAAGTAAGACAATCGACATCCAATATGAATTACCTTTTACGCTCTCATTTTTTCCATCGGACAACTACAAATTCATTGCTCAAAAACAGGCAGGGGCGGAAAATCAGACACTTACTAAAACGCTTGAAATAGACGAATATCTGGATATTATAAAAAGCTTTCCTCAGTCTACTACATGGTTTTCTCTGATGCCTGTCGTGGAATCAATATTCAATCAAAACTTGATTTTTATATCAGCGATCAGGAAAACAATATAAGAACTGTTTGAGTGCAAACGTGGACCTGCTTCGCGTGGACCTGCTTCGCGTGGATGTGCTTCGCGTGGATGTTGGTCTGAGTACAGACCTGTGGATGTTGTTCGGAGTACCTCTCGTGGATGTGCTTCGCGTTGATTACATTTTCTTACATAGTGAACTACTAATTGGTTTACATTTTTTTACTTGTAAAAAAATATCTCATAGTATAAAAATAGCACCCATATAAAAAAAACGTAATCCACGCCCGTCAGGGCTCATCAACGCGAGTACTCGAGCAACATCCACGCGAGGTAATCCGAGTTCATCCACGCGAGTACTCGAGCAACATCCACGCGAGGTAGTCCGAGCTCATCAACGCGAGTACTCGAGCAACATCCACGCGAGGTACTCCTCGCAGTATCACTGCTGTTCCATCATTTCATTAATAGCATCCTGCATAAGCGCAGGGTCAATTGTAGGCGTTTCAGCAGTATCTTTATCCAATTGTTTTTGGTCTTCGAGTGGTACCGGATCACCATATTTCCAATCTAGATAAGGCTGATATCTGTCTGTAGCTGCAGATTCTGCAGCTTCATAATCAGTTTCATCTTTATCATTGGCTTCACTATCACTATCTCCATCTACTTGAGCTTCATCAATTGGTTTTTCGTTTTCAATTGTATCTTCATCATCATCATCATCTTCGTCATCATCATCTTCATCGCGATCAGAATCAGCTTCCATATCAGGGTCGTCATTAGGGTCTGATTCATCCGGTAATCTGGCTGTCTGATCATCTGTTTTTCCCGGTTTGATATTATCCAGTTCTTCAGTTAATTTACCAAGCTCATTCTTACTGTCATCGCTTGCAGATGCTTCCATGGCAGCATCAAAAGTGCTTTCAGCGTGGTCTTTTGTGTCATTGATATCTTGTTGAGCTTCTGATCGATTAGCTTCGTTGCCGATATGATCAGCTGAATTTTGAGCTTCTCCAATTTCATCAACGGCAATATTTGCATCATCAAGAATTGCTTTATCATCCTGAGCATAAACAGTAGGAATAAGAGCTATTGGCGCATTACCTTCAAGCACTGCGTCTATTCTGTCTAAAGCAGCCTCAGCTTTATCTAAGTGATAAGAATATGTATTCATTCTCATATACTGATAAGTACAACCAGCAACAACAGCGATAAGAACAATAATTAGTAGAATTTTTTTCATAGTTAGGTTTATTAGAATTTATGTCTAGAATCAATATACATGAAAAAAGAAAATAGAAAAGCTTGATGTGATTTCTATATTTTTAATTATAAAAATATGAATACATTATTTGTACACGAGTAAAAAATGTGTTCATTTTAATATAGAACAAATAGGCTGATTGTCCTTATTTTAGGAATTATTCTTAATCCTCCACAAGCTCACTTTCAGGAAGTTCATTTATCGGACCAATAAGGTGTTCTAAATTTATCCGTAAGTGTTTGACAAGGTATATTTTTGCATCTTCATCTGACATTTCTTCAAATATTTCCTCAATCATTGTTTTTGTTAGTACATTCTTTGTCTTATTTCTTCTGTTTTTTGCCATCTCCCGACCAATTTCAACAAGATCCTGAACATCCATTTCATTATTGTGGAAGTCTATAGGAGTATTGTACATAGCCATTTTAACTCTTGCAGGATCAGTCTCCTCATTAATATATTTTTCAAATTTAAAATCAGTCATATTAAATTTATGATTTATTTGGATTAAAAGTGTAGCAGATTATAATTGTTATGTCAATATATTGCAAATTGGACACTTTTTTTTATCATGCCCTCTTGCAGAACAATATTCACGACCAAAATATATCATTTGAAGATGTAATTTATTCCATCTCTCTTTTGGGAATAATCTCTTCAAATCCTTTTCAGTCTGCACAACATTTTTTCCGTTCGATAATCCCCATCTTTTTGCTAGACGATGAATATGTGTATCAACAGGGAAGGCCGAATGGCCGAATGCTTGCGACATAACGACTGATGCGGTTTTATGTCCAACACCCGGTAGTGATTCTAAATCCTCAAAATTATCCGGCACAACTCCTTCAAATCTTTTAATTAGCATCTTAGATAAAGCTTTGATGTTTTTGGA
>JAUXDO010000065.1 GCA_030618315.1 Candidatus Peregrinibacteria bacterium
AAAAGTCTTTAATATTTCTTCTTCATGCTTTAATTCAGGATATGCATCACTCATTATATGAATTACTTTTTTTGCGATGATGTGAGTGAAGTTTTCCTCAATCCCTAGTGTTTTACCATGTCTTATTGCACGTCTCATAAGTCTGCGCATCACATATCCCTGATCCAGATTGCTTGGCTTTACGCCGTCCGCACACATAAAAGTCGCAGCCCGCAGATGATCTGAAATAATACGATATGATGTTGGATTATCTTCGTAAGAAATATTGGTAAGTGAACTGATTTTTTCGATTAAAGGCTGAAAAAGATCTGTATCATAAACAGTTTTAAATCCATTAAGTACGGCTACAACTCTATCGAGTCCGAGCCCGGTATCAACATTCTTTTGTTCGAGCGGAGTAAATGAACCGTCTTCGTTTTTGTTGTACTGCATAAAAACGTCATTCCATATTTCTACCCAATCATCTTTATTTTCTCCCGGATTGCCGTGTGGTTTGCCATCTCCAACCCAATAAAACATTTCAGTATCTGGTCCGCATGGGCCTGTTTGCCCTGCCGGTCCCCACCAGTTATCCTCTTTGCCTAGGTAGGCAATTCTATCTTCCGGGATACCGAGGGATTTCCAGATTTTTGCTGATTCTTCGTCTTTCGGAGCGTCATCATCACCTTTAAAGACAGTAACAGCAAGTTTTTCAATTGGAATATTAAGCCACTTTTTTCCGGTTAAAAATTCAAAGCTGAATTTTATCGCATCTTCCTTAAAATAATCACCGAGTGACCAGTTTCCGAGCATTTCAAAAAAGGTAAGGTGACTGTCGTCTCCCACATTATCAATATCTACTGTACGAATGCATTTTTGTGCGTCCACAAGTCTTTTACCAGCTGGATGTGGCTCGCCAAGAAGATATGGGACAAGTGGATGCATTCCGGCTGTTGTAAATAATACAGTCGGATCGTTTTCCGGAAGCAGAGGTGCCGATGGAATAATTGCGTGACCTTTTTCCTCGAAGAATTGAAGGAATTTTTGACGCAGTTCTTTTGCGGTCATAACTTATTAACGAGATAACGAAGTAACGAAATAACGATACTACAATACTGAAAACTTGAAAACTAAATAGCGGTTAGCGGTTAGCTGGTAGCGGGTAGCTTTTTGGGCTAACCGCTAACCGCTAGTCGCTAACCGCTATCAGTAAGTATTGCATTATGCGTTAAAATTTGGTATAATAAACAGATATATTTATTAACTTATTCAAAATAATGACAAAAGAAAATTTAAAAAGCAATTCAGAAGAACCAACTCAGTCTGGGGCACAATTGCCTCTAGATAGAATCACTAAAAATGAAACTGTAAATGAAGCTAATAAAAATCTGTTTTATGCTCAGATTGAGCAGGGATTTGGAGTTAAAAATTTAACAAATTTTTTATCAAGATTGATGGAAGAGGGGAAAACTAAGGTTATTTTTAAAAAAGATAGCATTAATATTCTTCATAATGAAGAAGAATATAATATTCCTGTTAGCTTTTTTCAAGAAGTAAAAAACCCTAGCAATCGAGATGAAGTTGAAAAATGGTTGAGTGGTTTATTTGAAAAAGGACCTACTAAGATGCATTTTAAAGAAGGCGTAATGATAATTAAACATAATAAGGAAGAGTATAATATTCCTTCTGAGTTATTCAGTTAAACAATAATAATATAATTCAAAACTATGGCAGACGAAAACACACAAACACAACCTCAGGAAGCTGTACCAGCGGCTCAGACAAAGGTTAGCCTTGATCAGTTAGTAAATCTTTGTATTGAACAAGAAGCATCCGATATTCACTTTGGTGAAGGAAGCAGGGTGGCGCTTCGTAAAGAGGGTAAAATTGTATTTATTGAAAACATTGCACCTCTTTTAAAGGCAGACGCTGAGGCAATGATTTTTTCAATTGTTCAGACTGATGATGAGAAGCAAAGACTAGAACGCGTGCGTGAATTAGACCTTTCATATACTCATTCCAGTGGTGTTAATTTTAGAGTAAACGTGTTTTATCAAAGAAATATGTTATCCGCTTCTATGCGTATGATTTCAAAACATATCCCAACAATGGATGAGTTGGGCATACCATCGGAGATGAAGAAGCTGTTAACTCTTCGTGAAGGTTTGATACTTGTTGCAGGTAGTGCTGGTTCTGGAAAATCTACAAGTATTCAGGCAATGCTTGAAAATGTTAACGCTAATTCAGTTGAACATATCGTTACAATTGAAAATCCAATCGAGCATGTATTTGAAGACAATCAATCATTCTTTACTCAAAGAGAAGTTGGAAAGGACACATTAACAGTTACAAATGCATTGAGTTCTGCACTTCGCGAGGATCCAAATATAATTATGGTCAGCGAAATTAATGATTTAGAAACACTTGAACATGTTTTTACAATTGTTGAAACAGGTCATTTAGTTATAGCTTCTATGTCTACAAAAAATGCCAGACAAACTCTTGATAGAATGCTTTCTATGTATCCTCAGGATCAAAGAGAGCAGGCTCAGGATCGCATTGCTGATAATATGATTTGTGTTTTGGCTCAGGATCTTGTCGACAGAGTCGACCAGGCAGGACGAGTAGCAATTTATGAACTTTTGCTTTTTGATCCAAGTGTTCAGAGTATTGTAAAACGTGGTAATTTAAATCAATTACATACTGCCGTTCAGTCAGGTGCAGGCGAAGGAATGATAAGTATGGATACTTACGCATATCAAATGGCTGAGCAGGGAATAATTTCACAAGAGGATGCTTCACGATTTAGTGCATCTGAATAAAAAATATTTATAACAAATTCGTAGAGACGCGCCGCGGCGCGTCTCTACGTTTATTTATTTTATTCAACCATACAACAGCCAAATCAGTATCACCGCTATCAGCGCACCGTCAAAAAATATTCCAAATGAAAGAAGCCCAAGACTAATTTCAATATCTTTCCCAAACATATGGAATTTAACTTTTCTACCCCAGTTCTGCATGAATGTTGCTAGATAAGTAATTGTTAGTAGTGCAATGATGAAGAATAGAATTGTTTTCATGATATTTATGCTCGGAGTACCTCTCGTGGATGAGCTTCGCGTGGTTCCTATTTTATTATAGTAGGTTTATTACCAGTAACAATATAATAGGACAACGCGAGTAATCGAGCTCATCAACGCGAGTAATCGAGCAACATCCACAGGTCTGTACTCAGACCGACATCCACGCGAGTAATCGAGCACGAATTACTTCCTAGCTAGCCATTGAATAAGCATATTTACAATCGCCATAATAATACCGACAGACAGGTAGGTGAATATACTTCCGGCGATAATAATCTCTACTCCTTCAAATGCCAAAATACCAACCGCATATTTAGCAAACCAGACCAAGAACATATTAATTACGAGTGTAAAAAGCCCTGCAGTAATAAATATAAACGGTAATGCGACAATTTTTAATATTGGTTTTACGAAGCCATTTAAAAGGCCAAAAATTAAAGCTGCAATTAAATACCCCTTCCAGCCTCCTGTAATCAAGAAGTCTCCGCCGAGTATTTGTACTGTCATATATAAACCAATAGCATTGGCCAGGATATGGAGGATTAATCGTTTAATCATAATATGAATTGAAATTAGAAATTTGAAACTTGAAATTTTTATATAAATCTAATTTCCAATATCAATTATCAAGTTTCAAGGTTATTTTATCAGCTATCTCTTAATTTTAATAGTCACTTCATTAATATCAATAAATTCGTCTGGCTCTTTGATATCATCTTCGATAGAAGTAGTCAGAGTTTCGTTTTTGATGTAGTCACCAAATTTTTCGATAAGTGTTTTATCAATATTAATCAGAGCGATTTGGATGCGGTCATCGACTTTATAGTCTGCAGATTTTCTGAGTTCCTGAATTTGACGTACAAGATCGCGGGCTTCTCCTTCCATTTCGAGCTCAGGTGTTATTTCAGTGTCTAAGGCGATTAATATTCCGGCTTCGGTTTCAATTTCGGCACCCTCTTTTCCAATGTATGCGATTTCCATTTCTTCCGGAGTCAGTTCAAAGTCGAGGACTTTGAGATTGCCGTTATCCAAACGTTCAAATTCACCTTTTTTGGCAGTTATAATGATATTCTGAACATCTTTACCATATTTTGGGCCAAGTAATTTGGCATCTGGTTTGGCAATAACTGTGGCTAAGTCTGATGGGTTATCGATAAATTCGATTTCCTTAACATTTAATTCCTCTTTGATGATTTCTATCTGGTCATCAAGAATCGACTTGTCGTATTGGTCACCAAGTGCAACCTGAACTTTTGATAGTGGTTGACGTACTTTTAACTTCTTTTTAGCACGGGATGAAAGACCGAGGGATACGATAGTTTTTGTGGCGAACATTTCTGCCTGTAGGCGAGAATCATTATTCTCGCCTTCGGCAGACGGATAACGAGTTAAATGAACTGATTCTTCTCCTGTCAGATTCCTATAAATTTCTTCACTGATGAAAGGCATAAATGGAGCTGTAATCTGGCAGAGTTTTGTAAGAACGATATAGAGCGTCTGATAAGCCATCTTTTTATCTTCATCGTCCTCAGATTTCCAGAATCTGCGCCTGCTTCGCCTGATATACCAATTTGTAAGACTATCTACAAATGAATAAATGGCATTACTTGCTTTCTGAAGGTCATATCTTTCCATCCACTTAATCTCAGTTTCAACTAATTCATTTAAAAGTGAGATGATCCAAAGATCTAATTTATTTGTTGATGTGAATGTTTTATTCCCCGTTGCGTCGCTTACAGGAAGTCCTAATTTAGGATCCCATTTATCAATATTTGCGTAAGTTACAAAAAAGCTATATGAGTTCCAGATCGGCAATATAAAATTCCTTACAACATCCGATACTCCTTTTTCGCTGAATCTCATATCATCCGCCTTAACAACAGGGGAGTTCATCAGGTAAAAACGCATGGCATCTGCGCCATATGTATCCATAACTTTGCCCGGATCCGGGTAATTCTGCAGACGTTTACTCATTTTCATTCCGTCTTCCGCAAGAACAATTCCGTTTACGATGATATTTTTAAATGCAGGTTTATCGAATAGGGAATTAGAAAGGACATGTAATGTATAAAACCATCCACGAGTTTGGTCTAAACCTTCCGCGATAAATTCTGCCGGGAAGTTGTTATCAAATCTTTCTTTATTTTCAAATGGATAATGAAGCTGTGCGTATGGCATTGCACCTGATTCAAACCAACAATCGAGTACTTCTGTAATCCTTTTATATTTTTTACCATCTTTCTTAATTTCAATCTTATCAACAAAATGTTTATGCAAATCCTCGACTTTTTCGCCTGATAGCTCTTCAAGTTCTTTGATTGAACCTACAACAATTACGTCTGATTCATCATTAACATTACGCCAGATAGGAAGTGGAGCGCCCCAATATCTGTTACGACTGATAGCCCAGTCACGAGCTCCCTCCAGCCATTTACCAAAACGACCATTCTGAATATGATTCGGAGTCCAGTTGATTTCCTTATTGGTTTTCAGTAATTTTTCTTTCATTTCACTTACTTTTACAAACCATGTGGAAATCGGTCTGTAAATAAGAGGCGTGTCGCATCTCCAGCAGAATGGGTAGCTGTGATTGTAAGTCTCATGTTTTACTATCTTGTTTTCATCTTTGAGCTTTTTAATGATCAGAGGATTGGCTTCAAAAACGTCCATGCCATTATATTCTTCGACAAGTTCATTAAATTTACATTCAGCATCAAGCGGATAAACTGCTTCAACTTCTAAAGTTTTTAATGTTGCCATATCGTCTTCACCAAATGGAGCCATATGCACTATTCCAGTACCGCTTTCTAGTGTTACAAAGTTACCGAGAGTTACTGTAAATGCTTTTGGTTCCGGCTTATCTGCAAAATAAGGAAGCAGTGGTTTATATTTTTTACCTTCCATTTCTTTTCCAAGGAATTCTTCGATTACGTCATATTCATCAGGGTTTTTGTAGTAACTTGAAACTCTGTCCAGAGCCATAATGTATATTTCTCCGTTTACATCTTTTATTTTCACATATGTAATTTCCGGTCCCATTGCAAGTGCTAAATTGCTTGGCAATGTCCATGGAGTGGTCGTCCATGCGAGTATATATGTACCCGGTTCATCTTCAAGTTCAAACTTAACTGTAAGAGCGGGATCCTGTTTATCCTGATAACCCTGATTTGTTTCGAAATTAGAAAGGGGAGTGGCACATCTTGGGCAGTATGGGACGACTTTGTGCCCTTCATAAATCCTGTCTTTATCCCACAGGCTTTTAAATACCCACCAAATTGATTCCATATACTCCGGGTTCATCGTTTTATAGTCGTTTTCCATATCTATCCATCGCCCCATCCTTTCAACTACTTTTTTCCATTCTTCTGTGTAACGGAGAACAACTGAGCGACAGGATTCATTGA
>JAUXDO010000124.1 GCA_030618315.1 Candidatus Peregrinibacteria bacterium
TCTCCTCGAATCAATTTCCTCTTTGTATGAAGCAACCGGGGATTTGCTCTCAAAACAGCGTCTTGAAGAAATGATACGCGTCTTTTCCGAAAAAATTCTTCAGCCGGATAATTATTCCCAACTGAAAGAAGGTTATTTAGCTTTGGATTTTTCTTCCATGTATTTCATCACCTCCTGAAATTCTTTCTTAAATTCTTCAAGTTCAATTTGAGACCCGTGAATTACCGTACTCCAGTGCCTGACATTGGCTCCCTGGGCAATCGCTTCTTTTATTTCTTCATCCGTTGCTCCTAAAGCTTTGGCCAAAACAGTGTGGTAATAAACACAATAGGTGCATGGTATCTGTGAAGCGACGGCAAGCCCTATCAACTCCCTATTTTTCTGATCAATACTACCCGGCTTTCCTAATTCTTTGAAAGCCTGCCAAGCCCCGGGAAGTGCATATTTTGGAAATGCATCAAACCACGACGGAAAAGTTCCGAATGTTTCTGTAATCTCTTTTTTGGCTTTTTCAAAAGCCTGCTCACTGCTTTCTTGTGCAGATAAGGTCAAGGTGAAAACTGACAAGGCAACAATAAAAATCGTTTTCTTGATCACTGTTTTAATAAAATTTTTCATAGTACTACTTTTTTAATTAAACATTAAAGATTCAATAAAATCAAAAATACAAATATTTAATTATCCGCCTCTGGGATTATTTAGAATAGAAATAGAATTACCTAAAAAATATTCATTCATGGATATGGAAAGATCAGAAAGAATAAAGATTTATTGTCCTCATTTTGAAAAAATAAAAAATATGTAGTTTAGAATTAATTTTATAGAGAATAATCTAGATCTTAAAAACAGATTATGTACTGCCAAGTGATTTAATTTACAGAAATAAAATGGACCTCAATAAAAATTTCATGATTAACTCCTGATAGCTTCCCCTGAAAGCTTTCACCACCACTCCAATTCACAAACCCCTGTAAGTCAATAACTTGCAGGTTTTTTTTATTGGGTGTGATGACTTCGTTGATGAATTTTACAACTTATTCTTATTCAGCTAATTACAGACGCCTTGCAAGAGCAAAATGTCATTAGATCAATATCGAACTTACATACAGATAAATTCTTGTTGATAGCTGGCAAATAATAAACTATCTCTTAACCTTGTCTCTTGATCAGTCCATTTTTTTAATGAAGGGATTAAACCAGGTTAATTTTAAAACAAATCAAAACTTATTCCGTATGGGGATATAGATTATCATTTATTTAAGATAAAAAATATGAAAAAAAGTTTTTCAAAGTATATTCTGTTAGCGCTAACAATAACTTCTCTAGTCTTATCTTGTAACAAGGATGACGAACCTGCTCTTACAGGTATTGTAAAAGGTATTGTAACTGATAGTAATACATCAGATCCACTCTCAGGTGTAAGAATCATAATATTCGATGCTAATACGAACCAGGCTACTGAAAATATTATGATTACTGACATTGACGGTAATTATTCCTTTTCTGTTCCTGGGGGAAGCTATTTTCTTAAATTAACTAAACAGAATTATAATGATGTTCCTGTTAAAGGTATTAGTGCATTACCTTTCACCATTACTAATGGTAGTGAGTTAGATAATCCTGTTCAGATGTTTCCAAATGGCGCTACCAATTTGGGATGGATCTCTGGTAAGCTAACATCTTCTGATGTTCCTGTTGTTGGGTCTTTGGTTGTGGCTACAAATGGTACAAGTGGGTATTCTACTATTTCTGATAGTGAAGGAAATTATGTTATTTACAACATACCTGCGGCTAACTATAATGTAAAAGCATGGAAGGCTGGTGTTAATTCTCCACAAGCAAGTGCTACTGTGATACCAGATACTGAAACTTCCGAAGTAAATTTAGCTATATCTTCTGCATCTGGATCAACAGTATCCGGATTTGTAACATTTTTAGCCATTTCAAATAAAGATGTGGATGTTGCACTTACTCATTCTGTTACTGCAGAGGCTATTCCTGGCTTGAGCACAACAACTAGTAGCGGAAATTATTCATTACAAAACGTTCCGAATGGTGAATTTTTAGCTAGAGCATCTTACTCAAATGATGGCATAGTATTGGACCCTGATTGGATTGTGAAAAATGGCGAGCCCTATGTAACCGTTTCTGGAGGCAGTGCTACCAGGGATTTTAGTGTCACAGGAACTGTTAGTCTTGGATCACCAAACAATGACGCTTCTTCCACAAATCCTGTGCCTACAAGCAGTACACCGATTTTTACATGGGAGGCTTATCCAAGTTCTTCTGATTATGTAATTGAAGTTACTGATGCAAATGGCAACATAATTTGGGGTGGATTTAATGCTGATTGGACGGTAAAAAACATTATCATTCCATCTTCTGAAAATAGTATACTTTTTAATTCGGATGGAAATGCTACCGAAAGCTTAATAATTGGAAAGCATTATCGTTGGAGAATATATGCTAGTAAAGATAACGTTCAATCCGCTACTGGATGGGAATTAATTTCCGTAAGCGAAGATCAAAGAGGTTTGATAATAATAGAATGAAAAAACCTATTTAGAAAGTGTTTTTGTAAATATTGGGTAAAAAGCTTGGAATTTAGCACAGTTCATTGT
>JAUXDO010000094.1 GCA_030618315.1 Candidatus Peregrinibacteria bacterium
TTAGTAGTTAGCGGTTAGCGATTAGCCTTTTAAGCTACCCGCTAGTCGCTAGTCGCTAACCGCTATTTAGTTTTCAATTATCTTTACTAATAGCATCAATAATGTTATATTACTGACCACTATAATATATGGCAACAACGGAGCATGACTTCAAAGGCCAGCTCAAGTACGAACATTTCCAGTTCTTCTTTCGAAGGCACTGGATGAGGTTTTTGCAGCCAATATTTTTTACTATCCCAGTTGGTTTGATGATTTTTGTGATTCTTCTCGTACTTGGGCGTTTGACTTTTATGGTTGATTTTACCTTTCTAAGAGCCTTTTATGTTTTCTTTGCAATGATTGTCAGCATTGCTTTTATTAATACTTTCTTTTTACAGGTAATTAATTTTTATTTTGATTTGGTAATATTAACAGATTGCAGGGTTCTGATTATAAGAAAAACTGTTTTTTTAAAAAACAATTCTGATGCTATCGATTTAACTAAAATTCAGGATATTGCAGTTGAAGCTCACGGGGTACTTAGAAATTATCTAAAATACGGAAAGTTAATTATTACTCTTTCCACGTCTGCCCCACCTGTTACAATAAGTTTTGTGCCAGACCCACATTACTATCTGGAATGGGCAAACAGAGTTAAACGAGAGCATATAATTCAAAGACAGGAAAAAATCAAAACGCCGGAAGCTGTTCCACAAATTCACAAACAAAATGATTACCTTCAGGATATTCATAATCTTCACACTCCTGTATAATAACTTACGATTTAACATTTAAATGATAAATGTTAAATGATAAATGTTAAATATTTATGTTCACTTTCCCAGGACAAAGACAGGGCGAAAAAGTACTGATGATTATAAGAAAGCATCCGATTGTTTATATTCGAATCGTTATGGCTTTTGTTATTACAGCATTTATGCCTTTGGTAATTTTTCTGCTTATTTGGTTCAACTATAATCCGATTTCTGAAAATCCAAGAATAAGTGCAATAATCGGAATATTTTCAAGCGCATTTGTTTTAATAGGCCTGATAATAACTCTTATTGCTTGGCTTAATGAAGAATTTGATTTGTTTATTTTAACAGACGAAAGATTAATTGATATCACTCAGGTTTCATTTTTAAAGCGAACAGTAGCATCAACCCCACTTAAGCGAATTCAGGATACAACAAGTAATATTGAAGGAGTTTTACCAACACTTTTAAATTACGGTAGCATTGAAGTTCAGACAGCTTCTGGAGATGCTTCTAAATTTGAAATCGACAGAATTCCAGACCCCGCTTTCGTTGCGAGGAAAATTTTGAATTATGCTCGCGAAAGTCGTGGAGAAGAAAGTGATACATCTAGCGTTTGATTTCCGAGTTATTTAATTGATATAATGCAACTCACTATTATTTTTTGTTATGGTCATCGAAGATTTTGAAATCGAAGAAGTGATTAAGGATAACGTTCAAGAGAGCGAGAATTTGGGAAATACAAATTCAAATGACAGCGAAGTAGATCTCAGAAAGAAGCTTGGAATACTTGCTGAAGATTTATACAGAAAAAAAGTTGTTTCCGATGAGTCATACTATTTTTTGAAAACTTTATCTTCGGCGGGGGAATCTGGTGATGAAGAGGATTTGAAGATGCTGAAAAAAGTTCATGAATACAACAGTGGCCTTCAGGAAAAATCAAAAGGTCATATCAGCCTAGTCGACAAAGCTCAACAAGACGGTTACATAACTCAGAAAAATGCTGATTTCTTGATATCAGAAATAGTTCAACATCCAGATTTTGTAAGCAAGTCCTTTGAGGCAGAATCATCGATAAAAGATAAACTAAAAAGACTTAAAGATGACATGGATCAATTTGATGTTCTTTCCAACAATCCATTGCTAACAAAAGATAGGAAACTGGAAATCGATGAAGGAATAAGCTTCGATGTCCCTGATAGAAAAAAATTCTTAAATATGGATATCAAAGAACGTCGTGAATATATGAAAAAAGTGGGTGAAGCGTTAAAAAAAGCAGAAAAATATGCTGAAGAATCAGAAAAAATAGAATCAAAAGAAATCGATAAGAAGTATTCAGACAAATTAGAAAAATTTCAGAATGAAGATGGGGTAATCGGTGAACATTCAGTTAAAGAGTTTAAAAAGTGGATGGAGGAAATCGATGGTATTGAAGCGAAAAAGAATGCGTTAAAAGAACTTCATGACAATGGAGGCGGTCAGATGGAGCGCTACAAAAAACTTTGGACTGAAATTCGAAAAAATCTGGAAGGTGATGAGCTCTCCGATATGGAAAAGATGAGAGATTCGAATGGATATACAGAAATTTTTATCGAATACGGAAAATCCGGGAAAAAATTAGATAGTAGATACGAATCAGAATTGGATAAATGCGTGCGGTCTGGAGATATTAATGAAAAAACAGCAGGAAAATTTGTGAACAATCCTGATGGAATGAAGAATATTACAGATTTGAAAGAAAAATATCGTTACATCAGAGAGCTCCCGGATCAAATCGATAAATACAAAAAATCACATTTTGAAAAAGATGAACCATCAGAAAAAAAGTTCGATAGTGCAATCGACATGAGCGATCCACTAACTGCTGTAACTGACCTAACGGCAAAAAGAGGAATTCAGAGAACAATTGATGATTTAAAAAAAGGCGGTAAAGAGCAAACTAGTAGCTTTTTGCGTATTGTAAAAAGCGTAACTCGAGGTGGCCAACAAAGTGACAGCTATGACGCATCCGGTTTTCAATCATCATTAAGAAAAAAACGAGAGGAGAAGATCGAAAAAGAAGAGGTCGACGAACATGAAACTGTTGATAATAATGTAATTGATTTTCAACAGGCATTAAGGGAAAAAAGAGAAGGAAAAATGGACAGAAAGAAAAGAAGCTGGAATCCTTTTGCAAAAAAAACAAAACCGGAACAAGTCGGAGAAGATCAACGGGGAGAGGTGACAGACATCGAGAGTAAGCGTACATCAAAATCAATCAATAAGTCAGAAATCAAAGAGGATGTCGATAAACTGAAGGAAGTATCAAACGCAAAAGTAATAGATGACAGGGGATTTTTTGAGGTTCAAATGGATGAGGAACGTAATACTATAGCCGATATAACCAGATCGGAAGCAAGAGACAGATTGCTTTTTGAAAATCAAAGAAGACAATACAAAGGAAAACAGGATGGGGGGAAAGACAGCGTCACATTTGCAGTAAAAAGCGAAGGCGGACAATCAATTGAACTTGATTTAACTCAAGTCAGGGCAATGGAAAAGGCGTTGGAAAAAGAGAAGGTATCTGATCTTGATGATGTGGAATATAAGAAGGCATCTTGAAAACTAAATAGCGGTTAGTAGTTAGCGGTTAGCGATTAGCCTTTTAAGCTACCCGCTAGTCGCTAGTCGCTAACTGCTATTTAGTTTTCAATCTCAATCCATACTGGTAAATGATCGGAACATTTAGTATCAATAATTCCTTTGCCTATTACATTAATATTAGGGCTTGTAATAAATAAATCCAAATACTTTTTTGGCTTACAGCTTGGGAATGAAGCGGGCAGATCTATTAATTTCATTCCTGTTTCGTGTAAAAAAGTTTTTATTTCCCCTAATCCTTTATAAATATTGAAATCACCACAAAGAATATGAGGTCGTGGACAATTCTTCATAATCTTACTGATTTCTTTTAATTGTAGTTGGCGGAGATTTTTACGAAGCAAGCCCAGATGAACAGTAAAAATACTAATGTTATTCACTACAAATTCCTGCATTAGTTTTTTTGTACCATTTGCTAGGTAGTGTTTAATATTCTCACCATCCAGTCTTGATACAATGGCGTCATGCTGTTTTCGCATTAATGGGATGAATTTAAAAAACGATTTTGGATGATATTTCGGGGCACTTGAGTAGTAAGGCATATTGAGTAAGAAGGATATTTTTTTAACCTGAGAGAAAAAACGATTTCTAATTGAACCGGTATCAACTTCTGCCAAACATAGAACGTCAACTTTTTGTTCGACAAGAGATCTGGCGATTTTCCTTGCATTAAAAATAGGTGCCCATAAATACCTCCATTGTTTTGTTAGGTAATGTCTCCAGGAGCCATTCAGCCCTGTTCCATACCCTATGTTGTAAAAAAGGATTTTCAGCGTTGCCCCAGGTTATTGATTATATGATATGAAAGTTACATGCCTATCTGCCTTGGGTCAATAAAATCAATTAGATAACATCTTCCTTACATACCACCTAACACTATTCCAATCCACTCTCGGTACCAAAATATACTGTCCTGCGAAACGCGGAGCACATTTGATTTCTATTACACGATTAGCGTTTGGGAGTTTTTTGTAGCACTTTTCCTCATCATCACCTTCTTCCAATTCCACTGTTTGTGTCTCTGATTTTAAAACATTAAATGTGCTTAGTGATCCTTTGGTCTGAGCGTTATAATTTTTAAATCTAAGTGCGTAAGACATCATGGTTTTATATGACATGTCAGTCTGAGT
>JAUXDO010000035.1 GCA_030618315.1 Candidatus Peregrinibacteria bacterium
CCTGCCTTTTTCATGATTACTACTTTTGTGAAACTCATATTTCTATTTTATGTTGTACCAGATGAATGATTTATGTTGTACTTAATAAATGTTGTATGTTGTATGTTGTAAGATTAAGGACCTATTTACAACCTAAATCCTACAACCTACGTCTTTAAACCTACAACTTAAAACTTAAAACTTACAACTTTAAATTAAAAACTATGCATCCAACTTGTAATATTGCCTTTTGTGCACCATTTGATAGCTTTCTCTACTTCTTCCTTGCATATATGCACATCTCTTTTACATGGAGTTTCTGGATAGCTGTATTCAAGAAATTCATTAAGTATATGAAGAGCTCTTTCATCAGATAGCTGACCAAGCACCCAGATAGCATGGTTTTTTTGTTCATAATCGTGATTCTCGGATTTTGTGATTTGAATCAATGCCTCCACACAATCTCCTTCAAAAATACCAATTGCTTCATTGCAGGCAGTTTTTACATCTGAGCGGATAGAAAGCATTGAAAAAATAAACAGAAATAGTACTACAGTTAATATTGTGACTAATGTTTTTCTCATCTTTGGTTTATAAACTTTGCTCATATTTTTTCTTTAAAAAAGCCAATGTAGTATACATCTTTTTGTGAATATATAAAAAAATATTGAGCCTCTTGCTGTTAACCCAAAAAACTGAAGGTGCGAATAATTATTCGCACCTTCAGTTTTTCTTTATACTATATAATCATTTTTCTAGGTTTTATCAAGTGAAATAAGGCAAAAAGTGTGGCTCACAATTTCTTTTAATCGTCAAATCGTGATACAATTTCATAAAATGAAAATAGACATATGAAGTTTAGTTACACCGCTTTAAGTAGCGACAATCAAAAATTAACCGGCGTACTGGAAGCTAGTAACCAAGACGCTGCACAAGAAGAACTACATAAAATGGGAGTTTCTATTATTTCTATAACTGAAATAACTGATGCTCAGTACGATGAAATCAATAAAAAAGGAATTGCCCAAAAGGAAAAAACCGGTGTTCTGACTTATACATTTCTAGCAATTGATAAGGGTGGAAAGGAAATTAATGGAACTATTGATGCTCGAAATCCTTATTCTGCATATAAAAGACTGATTACTGAGTATGGATTTAAAATCAACAAATTATATGTATCAACTGCAACAGATTCTGAAAGAGCTAATTCGATTAAAAAAATAACTGAGTATGAAGCAAAAATTAAGGATGAAGGTTTTGATGTGGACGTAAATAAGTCTGCTGCCGATAATGAATTACTTGAAGTAAGTGAAAAACTTGATCAAAAGATCATTGATGAAATCGATCAGTTTATAATAAATACAAAGAAAGTACTTACCGAGCATAAAAATAAATTCAGTCCGCCTTTCTTAAAACAGATAGAATCTACACTTGGTGAGCTTGAGAGAGTCAGGACAAGCAACAATATAAAGCACATAACGGAGACTTGTAATGAGATTTATGAATTAATCAGCAATCCAGATAAGCTTGTTGAATCTGCCGAAGGGCAAGAAAATGTATCTTACCGGCAAATTGTAGACTCCCTTGAAGGTACCGGAATGGTGAAAAAGCAATTCAACATACACTCAAAGGCAGTCGGTTTATCAAAAATTAAATCAATATTTGGCAAGGTGTTTAAAAAATTAAAACTTACGGGTGAATCAAAATCGTCGATACCAGGTGGGCCTCAAAAGGAGGAATCCGGAATTAAAAAATTCTTCAGCTCTATTGCAGATAAATTCGGCTCAAAGAAAAAAGTGCCAACTTTCAAAGAAGCTCCTAAAGCCTCTAAGCCAAAGAGTATTATTGGACTTTTCTTTTCCTATTTATCTGCCCCGAATGCAATGCTTAGAAAAGCCAGAAAGCAGGAGTTAAAGAGTGCTTTTAGTAATTGGAAGGAGTCAAAAAAGAAGGTAAAAGGTGAAAAGGAAATAGTGAAAGATGAGATGAAAACAAAGGAGCCTGAAACCACCCAGCAGGATAAAATAACCGAAGAGACCATTGAGAAAATGGAAGATGATGAGAATGCCATGCCAGCTTATCCTAAATGGAGGGCATCAGCTATTTTTTCAGAAGTGGATAGTTTTATTGGCTGGCTTCTGTTTTTCTACATTCTTTACTTCTTTCTAGTCGATTTTTCTTTTGAAAAGGATATTGGAATTCCAAGAGAATTCGTTATAAAAACTATTAAAACTCCTTTGATTTTAGATATCACAATCTTGCTACTCGTCGTTCATCTATTATTTAAGCTCAGAGGTTCGTACTTCAGAAATAATGCGGTTGGATCAGTTTTTCTCTTCTTATTCGGCTTGGGCTTCTATTCACTTATAATTTTGAATTTTTAAGCTCAAGTGGTAAGTGCTCAAGTGGTAAATCCGCTGTGGCGGATGCCAAATGTTAAATGTTAAATGATAAATAA
Organism: Candidatus Peregrinibacteria bacterium; assembly: GCA_030618315.1. GTDB lineage: Bacteria > Patescibacteriota > Gracilibacteria > UM-FILTER-43-11 > UM-FILTER-43-11 > JAFGCT01. The sequence goes on from JAUXDO010000035.1 coordinate 2,438, forward strand.
TATATATTATTCTATAAAACAAAAGATATGCGTTCAAATAAAGGTGGCATTATTGCCTGGTTAATATTTATTCTAGTAATAGTTATTGCCTTTGGAACTCTTTATTACTTTAGAAGTATCAGCCCTACAATACCAACCGATGGTACCGAGGTAAGTGAAGAAGTTATAACTCCTAAGAAGAAATTCACCACAAAGGAGATTTCTGAAGAAAAAAAGGCTGAGATTGATAGTGCGGCTTTAGAAGATGCATTAAGTACCGGAAGTATTGAAGATTGTGAAAAGATCACTTATGACGATGCTCTTAAGCAAAAATGTCTGGATAGCCTTGGATACGCAGTGATTCTTAGATCCGGCGACGAAATTCAGTGTGAAAAATTATTCGACAAAGAACTTAAACAGCAATGTTTGGATAAAATCTATTATTCGGATGCTATGGATACCATGGATACATCTTTGTGTAAGAAAATTTCAGATGAATCTCTCAAGCAGAGATGTTTAGATCAAATTCAGGTTATTATGGGTAAAAATGCTGAGTCGACTGAAGATTGTGATTCTATTTTAGATATAGCGCTGAAACAGGAATGTCTGAATAATTATTACTATTCATCCAGTATTAAGGAATTAGATGAAGAAAGTTGTGACAATATTACAAATTCTCAATTAAGAGACCTTTGTACCACAGCTATTGCTGACAATCTAAAAGCTGACGACGTAGCAGAGAAGGAATTAGCTGTTATGCCTCAAACTACACAGGAAGTCCTTGTGACTTGTGATAATTATCAGGGTGAACAATCGCAGGAATGTAAGGACGACGCAAATTATGAGTTGGCATTCGAAGAAAAAGACATAAGTTATTGCAACAGAATATTGGATACCTCTAAGCAAAAAGAATGTATTGATAAGCAAGGAGACAGTATTAACCAATACTACTTCAGGCAAGGTACTACTTATGGTGATGCTTCTATGTGTGAGAAAATCACAAATACTTCACTTAAAATTCTTTGTCTGGATTTAATATAATTGTCTGAACTGTGATTCGCCGTGGCGAATGATTAAATGATTAACCATGATAATTAAACCCAAAACTCAAAGTTCTAAACTCAAATATAAAATTTCAATAACTATGAAAAATAAATTCCACATTCCAATACTTATATTAGGTTTTATGTTCCTAATACCAACCGTAAGTGCTGATACTCCGATTACGGGTACGGCGTATGGTGAGAACATTGGTTTGATTCATTTTGATTACATTACAGCTATTAGTCCATTCGATGAATGTGCGGATATATTTGATTCATCTCCTGCTACCATAAATTGCCCTTTGCACGCTGAGTACTCAAATTACCACGTTGGACCTCGTGAAGATTTTTATTTAAGTCCGATGTCCCCATTGATTGATTATGCCAATCCCGTATATGTATCCTCATATACCGCAAAAGTCGGCGATGCCACTACATGTACTGATGACTATTGTTTGCTTAATGGATACTTGTGGAGTGGTGAAATCGGGTGGATTGCACTTAGCGGAAATGATATACAAGCCTCATTAAACCCTGCTGAATTTCCTGAAATCAGCTTTGCAAAAATATCTTCTACTAATGGGGTTCTTTCCGGTTTTATATGGAGTGAACAAACCGGGTGGATAAAGCTTTCATCTGATGGCTTTATTACCGGTGTCCCTCAAAGTGCAACAAATTGGGGTGTATGGATGAATCCATTTTTAGATCCTGAACCTCCGCTAACAAGCGGTGCATGCGCCGTAATGGCTGAGATCGAATGTGATGCCGTTCCTCATATTTGTCACTGGGACTCGTCAGCATGCCAGCCTATTTCTATCGAAATCGGAAGACCATTACAGGGAAATGCATGGAGTGAGAAATTAGGGTGGATTAAATTCAATAGCGAGAGTGAATTCTTTAATGGAGTTTATACTACATGGATACCAGATGTATCCCCTCCTATGCTTAATGTGGAAATAAACAATATTTGGTTTGCAAATGACAATGCTGAAGGACTTCTAACATGGGATAATTTTGCCTCTGATGATGAGTCCGGTATTAATTTTGAGGAAAGTCAATTTATAATTACAACTGAAGGTACAGGCTGTGCACCAGCAATTGATGATACCGATGGAGGACCTGGTAACGACTCTATCTTATCTATTAATCCTGTTACTGATGCATTAAAAGTCGTACTTCCTTACTATGGCATTCTTGGTACAGATAGTTACTGTAAATACAAATTATCTGCTAAGTTAGTTAATGGCTCCGGTCTGACTTTGTATATTGAGGATTCTGCGAACCCTGTATTTGTACTTCCGCCTAGTTATGATACAGGTGACCCTGATAAATACATGGGGACTCCTTTGACATTCTTTGTACGTGCGGGTGATTACGATGAGGCTCTTTCAGATATCAGCGCTTCAACTGCATCCTGCAATGATCCATCATTGGTCACAGCAATAGCCGATGGTGCTGATTGTTATGAATACCATTTTAATCCTGTCGATATTGCCGGTAACCCAATTGTGTCTGTTATGGTAAATCAACAAGGTGATGATTTGAGTAGCGGAGACCCTGCTAACTGGATGCGTGAAACTGAAAGTAAGTTTGTGTTTGATAGTGAGATGAAGTTTGATGAAACAAAAACTCTTCCAACCGTAGAACGCATAGTTCCAATTAATTTTGGCTCAGGTGTTGTTTATCAGGCTAATCCAGCTCCAATTGAATATATAACAACTCCGCCTGAATCAGGCTCTTATCCAGTTACAATTAAAACCTACGCTCCTACTATTGATTCAAATACTTTTGCAATCGATTCCGCAGTAATTACAATTCGTGATTCCGCAATGCCTAGCACATCTTCTGTTATTGATACGTCTACCGATGCTGTTGACCCATATGATGAAACTTATAGCGAATTAATCACCCTTACCTATAGCCCAGCTATTTCAATAACAGCTGGTTCACTTGATACTGATGTAATTATTCCTTCTGTTGATATGGTGGCTGAATATACAATCAGCAATAATAGTCCTACTCAAAATATTTCAAAAATTGCAGTTGATAACCGTATGTTCTTTGAAAACGCACCGGAGAGTACCGGTTATGGAAAAGAAGTTTTGGATATGCGAAATATTATTGCATTAGATAATTTAAGTGAAGATTCATTCATTGGCCGTACAGATCCTATTTCCGGCCAAGTCAGATATCTTGTGATGACAGATGACAATGACCAGATTGATAATGATTTTCACAATTCCTCTACAAACTTCCACATAGCCTCTTATGATTTCATACTTCAAGTAAATCCAAGCTATGTCAATTCGTCTATCCTAGGTTCTGGACAATATAAAGTCGATGGACATTTTGATTTAACTCAGGAAGAAAGGGATAGGCTGAATGATGAAGATCCTGAAAATGACCCTACTGTAACTCCGATATTTATTGACCGTAATGATAGATTTACATCAGAGTATAGTATTGCCAATACCAATTCTGGCTTATATTCCTTCAGTATTACACCTAATCAATATATAGGCGTTCCTCCTACTGCTGAGGTGTTGTTTGATATTAAGCAGTATGTTGCCTATAAAACGCCGGCATATGATGGTCGCTATACTATTTATGAAGCCGTTTCATTTATCGATGATGTCGGATTCAAAAGTATTGGTGTGCAGGCCACCGGAATTGTAACAGGTGAAAATGTTTATGATAGTGTGGCTGGAAGAGATCTGGATTCTGTATCCCCTATCGATGCAAGTGAACTTAAGAAGCAGATAAGAAATAATGTAGCTGATATTACAAGGAATATGAATTTGGAAACTTGTAGTGGTGGAGATGTCACATCACTGCCGGAAGACCCTAGTGAATGTGTAGTGGTAGATGATATTAATAATACAATTATCGCTGTATACACATCTGATGTAACCATTAATAGTAATATCACGGTACCTGAAGCAAAATCATATTCTGTCATCTTAACCGACGGTGCCAATCTTACTATCAAAGGAAATATTCTCCCTGGTAATAGCATTGCTTTTGGTATTATTACTATTGCCGATGATGAAGGTAACGGTGGTAATATTTATATCGATCCTGCGCCTACAAACATAAGCGCCTTGCTTTACGCGGAAGGCAGTCTGATTAGCAGAGAGGGTACAAATGACTGTTATGGAGGTGCTTCTGCATGTGATCTGAGTAATCAATTATATTGGCAGGGAAGCATCGTATCCCGTAATACAATCGGTGGTGCACCTAGTGCTACACTTCCTCCTGGTATCAGCAGAGAGGATGATTGTGGCGAAACTGTAGACGCATATATATGTGCACAGAAATTCGATATGGATTATATTAGAAGATTTGTTTTAAGACCTTATAAAGATGGAGAAACTACAGTTGGTCATTATGCACAAACTGATGCTATATACAGTGGAGGCAATAGCTGTGCTGGCTCTCCACTTATCTGTACATTTAACGGTGATACTACCATGACCTCAATTGTATTTGATACAAATACTCTTATTGACCTTGAATTATCCAAATCCGACGATCCTTTCTTTATTGAGCAGGACAACAGACCTGCCCCTCCTGGATTCAGTACGAGTGCAGGGTTTAGCAGAAGTCAGATTATTCGCTAACAAAGTGGGACTTTTAGGATTATTAAGACTTGTAAGACTATTGCGATAATACAAGTCCTACAAATCCCACAAATCCTACAAGTCCTACAAATCCCACCTATTATGTTCGAAATACTCTTTCAATATGGCTCAGTTACTATAAAAACTTTTAATATCGTGCTTGCGATTGGTTTTTTGTTTACCGGTGCTTTTGCGATACGTTTTGCCAATCGCCAGAATTTAAGTCTTTCTTTTTTATCCAAAAATCTTATATACGTTTTGCTTGCAATTATTATTGGTGGCCGGCTTTTTTATGTTATTGAGCACTGGCCGGCATTTCGCTCAGGCTTAAAATATATGTTTTATTTTTGGGATATGCATTTCAGCTTTTTTGGAGTTCTATATGGGTTGATTGCTTGTCTGATTCTTCTTACGAGAAAAACAAGTGAAGATTTTTGGTCATGGTATGACCTTGGAATTTTTTCTGTATTATTTTCAATGATTTTTATAAATATCGGTAACTTTTTTAATGGTACGAATTATGGAATCCCAACTGATCTTCCATGGGGAATTTCTTTCGATACTACAAATATCCCTTTTGTTAATCCTATCCATCCTACTCAGCTTTATGCTGCATTACTGGCTCTTGTAGTATTTATTTATGCCGTTAAACATAGTAAAAGGGTTCATCTATCCGGTGTGGTAGGAAATACTGCGATTATGGTGTATTCACTTGGAATGCTTGGTTTAAATTTCTTAAGCGGATCCCCCTCCTTGTATGTTAAAGTGAGTTTCGGTATTATTGCTACGCTGGCGTTTATATTCCAGGTAACCTGCTCATACAAGTCTCACAATCTACCTAAAAACACTTAATATTTTTATATCGCATAGATTTCGTATAGATATCGAATGGAAATCGAATAGATCAATACGAAAACAATACGATATCAATACGATATCCATTCGAATCAATTTATAATTTAAAACTTAAAAATTAAAATACTATGCCCACCTTTCTTAATACAGCCATTGAATTTATTAGCTCACCTACATTTGGAACTATTCAAATAGTGGCTATTGCTTATGTCGGACTTCTTTGGCTGTCAATTATTATCTGGGTAACCAGAGATTCAATTAATCGTTCAAACAGTCTTATATTCCAGACATTTTCAATTGTAATTAATATCGTAGTTCCGATTTTAGGTGTAATACTTTATTTGATTATTCGCCCGGGCAAAACCAGTATGGAAAAGTACTATGAAGAGATTGAACATAAAATGATTTCGGAAGGTGATGATGGAAGTAGCTGTACATGTGAAAAATGTCTTACGGTTGTCAGTAGGGATTACACTTTCTGTCCAAATTGTTCCACAAAGCTGAAGAAAATATGCGGAAAATGCAAAAAAGGCTTCCCTAGCATTTGGAATATCTGTCCTTACTGTAGTGAAGAATATAATGGAAATGCTGAGCCTAAGACATCCACCACGGCCATGCCGAAGGTCGGGCAAGCGGACAAGAAGGCAAAGGAAAAGGCAAAGGCAAGGGTAAAGAAGGGGAAATAATTAACATTTATCATTTAGCATTTAACATTTATCATTTTTCATTTAGCACTTACCACTTGAGCACTTACCACTTAAGCACTTATAAAATATGGATAGACTTCTCTCATTTAAATATTATTTCGTAGCGTCTCCTAACGCTGATTTTCAATATACAAAACTAACCCTTGCTATTGGACTTATTTTGATTGTCCTCGGATTTGCATTGGCATTCTATAGAAAAAGACATTTAAAGGATCCGATTACAAAGAAGATCATCCGTAAATACCCAGGCACCCTTAAGACATATGGAGTTCTTGTTTTAATCTTACTATTAGTACGCGAAGCCGGAATCCCCTTTCTTTCTATGAGATTTTTATGGTTGGTTTTGGCTGGTTTCTTTATTTACTCAGTAATGAAGATTTTATTTACCTACAATAGAGAGTATAAAAAAAGGTATACCAGAGCCAAGAAGCAAGGACTTATTAATAAATATTTGCCGAAGAGGAAGTAATTCTTCGATTTAAGATTTAAGATTAGCGAATAGAGATTTTAGATTTTGAAAAAGAATAACAAATCGCTAATCTAAAATCGCTAATCTAACAAAGTATGCAAGAGGTTAAGCACAACGAACATCATTGGATTAACATAGTTCAGCCAAATGAGAAGGATGGAATTGATTTAAAGAAGAAGTATCGTTTCCATAAATTGGATCTTGAAGACTGTCTTCAGGGAAGCCAGCGTCCAAAAATTGATGAATATGAAAAGTATTTGTTTATTATTCTTCAGTTTCCCATATATAACAAACGCCATAGAAGATTTGATACCGAGCAGTTAAACATATTTATCGGTCAAAACTATCTAATCACACTTCATGATGGCAATTTGCCGATAATCAAGCAAATATTTGATAAATGTAAGAGAGCTCCCAAATACCGCACTTCACTTTTTGGTAAAAGTACCGGGTATTTGCTTTATGAAATTATCAAAGCATTATTTGAGGCCACATTTCCTATTACAGATAAGGTTGAAAAAGCTTTAAAGAAAATTGAAGAGGATATTTTTGAATCATCACATCCAAAAGACCAGTTATTCAATATAATGCTTATTAAAAAGAATATTATTTCCTTAAGAAAGATAATGCTTCCGCAAAGATCTGTTGTGGCTGCCCTTGAACATAAGCAAAAACGCTTCCTTCCTGAAAATTTGATCATATACTTTGATGATATTGTGGATCAAATTGAAAAAATATGGAGCATTCTTGAGACTCAGAAAGAAGTTATTGAATCGCTTGAGGATACGAACGAATCGCTTCTTTCTCACAATATTAACTCAACGATGAAAACACTGACTGTTTTCTCGGTTATTATGCTGCCTCTTACCTTTTTAACAGGTTTATTCGGAATGAATGTTAAGTTGCCATTTATAAGGGCAATGGACAGTATTGAACACTTTTGGGCCATATTAATAGTAATGGCAACATTGGGACTTGTTATGTTTGGTGTGTTTAAGTGGAAAAAATGGTTGTAGTATGTGAGATTTCGGATTTCAGAATCCAATTCTAGATTTAGCATTTACCATTTTTGTTGTATACAAACAAATCTCAAATAAAAATCCAAAATGCAACTTCTCAAATGCAAAATCGAATCTAAAATCCGAAATCCGAAATCCGAAATATTATTTTACTCTTGCGCAAAAATATAGAATCTGATAAAATTATTCTGTTATATTTTTAAATCTTTAAACACCTCCAAAATAATGAAACGCGACCAAAAGAAAAAGGTAATTACTAAATTTGCTAAGCATGATAAAGATACTGGCTCTGCTATTGTACAAATTGCCATTTTAACTAAGCGAATAAATGAACTGACCGAACATCTTAAAGAGCATAAAAAGGATAATCATAGTCGTCGTGGTCTTCTTATGATGGTAGGTAAGCGCCGAAAGCTTCTTAACTATGTTAAAAACAGTCAGCCAGAGGCATACGAGGAAGTTTTAGGAAGTTTAAAACTTAGAAAATAATATTTATTTCATTCACTGCGTTACAAATATCCTCATAACCCGCTCATTAATGTTAGTAATTTGTAATTCGTAATCTAAATAGGTTGCAAATTATAAGTTACAAATTACGTGAGATAGGTCGATTGGATTTAGTGCCGTAGTGATACAAC
>JAUXDO010000077.1 GCA_030618315.1 Candidatus Peregrinibacteria bacterium
TCGCCCACAGACTCATTGAAGTGAGTTCCTCCTAAATAATGGTTTTACTTAGTCTTAAAATCTCAATTGCCAAGCGACTTCTTTCGCCAAAATTTCGCATTATCGTATTTGTTACAAAAGGAATTATACGCCATTGAGCGATATTTTCAAATTTATAAAAGAAAGCAAAAACCGGTTCAGGACCGAATGATTTTCGCTGTGATTCCTTCATAAAGTTTTGTAGGTTTTCAAGAATTTTGGTTTCGAGAGCGAGTAGACTGCGATCTTTTTTTACACTATCAAGAGCCTCAGTAAGACCTGCCAACTGTGGACGTTTTTCAAGAATTCCGCGAAGCTCATCATAACCTTTGTCATAAGCGCTTACGAAAGTTTCCGGATAAACAGAGCCACCTTTTGAAATAACTTTTTCTAAAAATGCGCGATCTTTTTTTAACTCTTTGCATCGAACAAAAGTTCTTACATTCGTGATATCAATAAGTCGGGAGACATAAACCTGAGTTAAAGGACTATCCATCTCCTCAGCCAATCCACTTAATTCATCTAAATAATGTTGATCGAGTATCAAATCGACAACCTGAGGATCTTTGGTTTTTTCATAAGCTTCAGTAGCTTCTTTAATAGCAAATGCAACACCGGGAATTAAATCGAGTGATTTACCCTCGAAAAGCGTCTTTTCCCAATTTTCTAAACTGTGCAAACCAACATCTATCAAAGCATGTTGAATATCGGAATAACCGTGCTCCATCAATCGGGCTTTTAGAACAACTTTTAGATTATGGAAATCATATTTATACCATAAAAAATTCATTACCTTTTTATGCGGAGCCATTTCATGGATTATTCGCTGAATATTTTTTAATCCGGCTAAAAATATCTTTTGATAATCATCCACTTTCAAATCTCCAATATATTCAGAAAGTAGCGGATAGTCATTAAGCACACGAAAAGCTTCATCGGCATTTTTAGCATCCAAAACACGTTCCAGCAAAGTCTGGTTTAAAAGTTGTGTTTCGAGTGCGCGCACTCGGCCTACAATGTAAGAATAATCGGTGTTACTCATATTGCAACGTCATGACGTCATGACATTATAACGTTATTAAAATAGAATATCAGCCACCTCAAGCTCAGTATGAGGACGAACGATATTAGACATAAGATAAGGAAAACTGAGATTTATCTCAACTTTCTTGCTTTTGACTACAAAACCGCCTTTAAAATCATTAGTTTCCTTGGCAATTTCATAATGAACACCTGCATTTCGCATAGCAGACTCCGTTTGATGCTTTTTGCTGGCAGGAACTACTAATTCACCTTCCGGCATAGACTGAGAAGCACTTTTAAACATGGAGGTGAGTAAATCTGTATAAGCTTTATCATCAAGTGCATTAAGTTCATCGATTGCAGCCTTATAAGACTCACTGATAACTACACGCTTTTCTTTTAAAAGCACACTTCGACTTTCCATATTAGCTAAAACTTTAGCCTGTTCAGCCATAGAAGCACATTTATTCTTCACCTTGTTATCAATCTCATACATTTTAGCTTTAGCACCCTTTTCAGCTTCAGCTTTTATCTTCTTAATTTCATCATTAGTCATCTGCTTAGCAAAAGCAGCCTTTTTATTGGCTTCATCTTTGATTTTATTAAGGATGTCGTTTATTGCCATCTTTTATTGTTTTAAGTTGTAGGTTTTAAGTTGTAGGTTGTAGGATTTAGGTTGCAGACAATATAATTGATCTTAAATCTTAAATCTTTCAACTTACAACATTAAATGAAGAATAATACAAGAGCAGAAATAAGGAATCCAAGTACAGCATATGTTTCTACCATAGCAGACAAAACCATAGCTTTACCAAGATCAGCTGGATTTTTAGCAATCATGCCGATACCGGCAGCAGACACTTTACCCTGATGATGACCGGAATAGAATCCAGCAATACCTACCGGAAAACCTGCAAACATAAATTGCAGACCCTGAGTAAGAGTTAAAGGCTGTGGTTCACCACCCAAAATACCAGTGAACATTAAAATAAGGAAAGCAATCAGGAATCCGTAAATACCCTGAGTTGCTGGCAGAGCCTGTAAAATAAGAACTTTACCGAAAAGTTCAGGTTTTTCAGCGATTACACCAGCTCCGGCAGAACCGGCAGCGCCTACACCGAGAGATGAACCTCCTCCGGCAAAACCTACGGCTACAGCAGCACCTAATACAGCTAAGCCCAATGCCCATATACTTGGATCTTCCATAATATTATTTAGTTAAGAATTAATAAATTAATTATATTTCTGATTTCGGATTTCGGATTTCAGATTCGATGCGACATTTGAGATTTTACATTTTAGATTTTTAGACTGTTGCGATAAATGCAAGATGCTAAATGTAAAATGGGAATCAGAATTCAGAAATCTGAAATCAGAAATGTTTTATTCGTTGTAGCGAACAAATTTTGATTCTTTATATAAAGGTTTGAAAGGTTTTCCTCCGCCCTCTAAAAACTTCGTGAAAAACTCAACAAACTGCAGACGAGCGGAATGGATAAATGCACCAAACGCATTGATAACAATTGTAAATACATGACCTCCGACAATAATCAGAAATGCAATTACAATACCAACGTAAGGTATGCCAACAAGCAATCCTGCAACCGTATTCACAGCAAGTGCAATAATACTTGTAGACAGACCCAGCGCGAGTAAACGAGAATAAGAAAGCACATCAGCGAAATAACTAACTAAATTATATAATCCGAGTACCCCTGATAGAAATTTGAGAATTATATTCTTCTTTTTACGCCCCTGAGTAAGGACAATATAAGCCGCACCTATATATAGGAGAATTTTTGCAACTCCCATTAATGATGCCGGTAAAACACCTGCCGCAACTAAAACAGTAAAGCCGATTATCGTCAGCATATAAACCCATGGAAATTGGTCGAGAAATGCTTCCTTTTTTCCGATATTCCTGAGCATCCATACGAATCTCATACAAACACCCAAAAGCACCTGAATAAACCCAAGAGAAAGAGAAAGAATTAAAACTCCAAGCGGATTAGTAAGCGCGCTCATCTTTTGACCAATAAATACTACTTCGCCATCTGCATTTGTAGATCTTAAGAAAGCGGGAGCTTGCTCAATTGTAATACCTGCCCATCCTCCAAAAAGAACACCCAATACAAAAGTAACAATACCTGCATACATGAGCAAACGGATAAGCCCCTGAGATTTCTTTGGAATATCAAGATATTTAAGAACAAAAAGCATAATAGCAAAAAGAAGCAGTCCATATATTGCGTCAGTCAAAGCCAAACCATAGAAACCAATAAAGAACACAGCCATAAATGGAGTTGGATCTACTTCTTTAGGACCAGGCAAACCATATAAATTGGTAACTGTCTGCAAAGGTTGTAAAAATTCAGGATTTTTAAGCAAAATCGGAGCATCTTCACCTTCTTCCGGCTCAATTTCTATTAATTCAAAGTTTTTTGTAATGCCATTTTTCAGATCTACCTCAATATCTTTAATTCCTTCCTTCGGCATCCAACCGGAAAGTAAAACTGTGGATTCAGTAGCCACAAATCTCTGACGAGCTTGTTTTCGGGTTAACTGCCAATTGTAATAATCGTAACAAACCCGAAGTTTTTTAAGATCCTTAGTTATTTTTTGAGAAGCTTCTGTTAACTGCCCCAATCTTTCATCAATTTTCTCCAAACGATTTTCCAATTTTTTCAATTCACCTTTAACAGAACCAGAAAGTTCTGGAATTTCGATAGCTTCACCTTTATTAGAAGCAACAATACTATCAACATCATCTATAACAGACCTATCACAAACAACCTGAACATAAACCTGATCTTCTTCTACATTATCAAAGCCAACATCAACTAATTTAGAAAAATTTAAAAGCTCTGTTTTTAACCCCTCCCATTCTTCCAGAGGAACGGAAATAAATTGGAGAACTGCATTTTCAGTTTCGCGAGGTATATCAAGTGATAATTTCAAATGCTTCCAGTTGCCAAGAGTGCTCTGAAGACTATTGATATCTTTTATTTCATTATTAAGCTGAACCATTTCCTCCTCAACGGATTTACAACGATCAATCACCTCATTAAATTGGAATTTTTTAGCGATATCATCAATCTTTTCACTTTTAATTTTCACACTATTCCCATCAACCATCGCCTGCAACCCTTTTTTCTTCTCTTCGAATTTGGCCAAAAAAGTACACGCAAAATCAAGCCGTGCCACAATATATTGCAAATCACGGGTTTCATCATCCATATCAAACTCTTCTAAATCCTTTTTATCTATCACTGTGTCGGTAATATGCAAAACCCCCTTATCTTGTAAGAAATCTATAACTTTTGGCTTGTCTTTTTTATGGACAAACAAACTAATTTTCTGCATTGGCACTACTGCCATATTCTTGGAGGATTACTTATTAATTTACAATTTACTCAAATAAACGCACAAAAGATTGTGTAATATGTTTCTGTGCCTTCAATATGTTCTTTTTTCCGCCGGCAACAACATCATTACGGGTACTATCACTGTCAATGATAATTTTTTTGTACTCCGTTTTTGCCTCTTCCTTTGCTTTTAATAACTTACCTTTAGCCTGTTCACGCGCCTTATCCTCTGCTTCCTGAACTATTTCATTTGCCTCTTCACTAGCTTTAACTACCTTTTTATTATTCTCAGTTTCGAGCTTTTTTAACATTCCTCCGGCATCCTTTTCCTCTTTTTGTATTTGAGAAATAAAATGTGTCTGTGTAGCCATAATTATAAGTAATGTTTAGGAGAATAAAATAGCAACTTCTCATTTCAGCGCAGACATTTTAGACACGCTGTCAATAAAAGTCAATACCCTTAGGGGTTGACAATTAAATAAAATGATGTGAAATGTATTGAAATTTTGACAACGGACAGTCAACATGATGATATATACTCCTTTTAGCTCTCTAGTAAATAAAGTATGTCTATTAACTCACCAGAAAAAGGAAATTGGATGGCAACCGGTGCCCGTTTAGCGCTTATTCTTACCCTATCCTCATGTTCTGATAATACAACTGATGAACAATTCCCATCAAATGAAAATAACCGAAAATAATACCGGAGTTATAACATTGGGTTTTACTGGAGAGTAATTATTCAGACATCAACTTAAGCCACTCCTTCGCCCTCTCGGGAACCTCATCAAGTTTCATACTTTCAATTGTAACCCCTTCCGGTAAGGCCTTAAGGAACATCTTACCGTATTCTTTTGTCGTGACCCTGCTATCTAAAATCAACATAATCCCATAGTCTTTTTTGGAGCGAATCAGACGACCAAACCCCTGACGGAATCTAAGAACTGCACGCGGAACGGAGTATTCCATAAATCCATTATTAAACATCTGACTCCTCACCTTATATATAGGTTCACTTGGAACGTCGAATGGAATTTTATGCATTACAAGAGTTGTAAGTGCATCACCAGCAATATCCACACCCTCCCAAAAGCTATTTGTACCGAGAAGAACTGAGTTTTTTGGATCATTCATAAATGCTTTTAGAATTTTCGCACGTCCGCCACTTAATCTTTGTGCATAAACCTTTGGATCTTTTTTAGTAAAATCATTCTTCATATTCATATATACATTCTCCAAAGCACCATGAGATGTAAAAAGACCAAGCATTCCGCCACCAACTGCTCTAACAAGTTTTTTAACAAAATCACTAACTTGCTCAATACTATTTCTTGCCTGAACAGGAAATAAATCGGATGGAGTGATGATGTAGACCTGTTTTTCAAAATCAAAAGGACTGTCTAATATCACTTCCTCAAAACTTTCATCAAGACCAAGCATTTGGCGAAA
>JAUXDO010000043.1 GCA_030618315.1 Candidatus Peregrinibacteria bacterium
ACTGCTGTTCCTGCCGATACACTTATCGATCCAAGTGCACCAACTACAACAACTACAACTACCACTGGTGGCGGTGGAGGTGGCGGTGGTGGTGGTTCAGCGCCTCCAACAAACACTGATTCAAATACAACAACAAGCACAATTGCTATAAAAATCGATACATCAGAAGCAACACTTAGTTATAGTAGACCGATTCAATTTAATGAGGATCAGATTACAGTTGATGTAGACAGTAATATTTCAACTGTTCAGGCTACAGGAGATATCGGGACTTTAACAATCAAGCCAAATAGTAAATCAACTGTTCTGCTATACATCCCGCCAAATACAACTATTACAGCCGATGCCAACTGGTTAGGAAGAATCAATCCACCACTTATCCGTTCGCTTACAAATATACATGCCTCTGGTGAAGTAATAAACGGGACAGATAAACTTCTGGAAAGAAACAATGTTGCTGTTCTTGTGGAGGTAGGGGATGGAACTGAATTAACTTTTTCAAACGATGTAACCCTTACTGTTCCTACCGATCTTCCGGACGGAAGTATTGTTAATGTTTATTTTTCAGGTGATGAAAAAACATGGGATGGTATGGGAACAGCTGTAGTGCAGGATGGAAAGGTCGTTGTAATGACAAATCATCTATCTTATTTTGCTCTTGAAATGACAGATGAAACTGCGACTATTATTGGAGAAATCGAAGAGGCTGAAGCAATGGCTCCGGCATTTATAGATATAGGCGGTCACTGGGCTGAAAGTTATATCAATGAACTAGCCAGCTTAGGGGTTGTAAGCGGTAAAACTTCTACAATGTTTGCACCAAACGACAATATCACTCGTGCGGAACTTACAAAAATCGCATTAAAGGCACTTAATTACAGCGTTGATCCGAGTGTCGGAGATACATATTTTTCAGATGTTTCATCTTCTGACTGGTATGCACCTTATGTAGTAGCCGCAAAAAACAGCGGAATCGTAAAAGGATATGAAGGAAATATATTCAGTCCAAACGGATACGTAAACCGCGCTGAGACATTAAAGATATTTATCGAAGCAGCTGGATTCGCGGGAGTAGATACAAACTTCCAGGCAAACTACGCGAGTAAAGATGGTTGGTATTATGTTTTCTTCCCTGATGTTTTGATGGGGGAATGGTACGCAAAATATGTAGCCTACGCAAAAGATTTCGGAATCGTCGGCGGATACAGTGATGGTACATTCAGAGCGGGCAACAACATAACCCGCGCGGAAGTTTCCAAAATCATAATGAATATTCTGGATATGCAGTAGTGGTTGAATAAATTATAAAGGCCCTGTCCATTAATTTGGATGGGGCTTTTTGATTATATTATGCTCCTAAAGTCGCGTGGATGAACTCGGAGTACCTCGCGTGGATGAACTCGGAGTACCTCGCGTGGATGAGCTCGGAGTACCTCGCGTGGATTATGCCTTTGGCGTTGTTTTTTTTAGTTGGTGGTTTCTGAATTTAATAGTTTTTATAAATAAATTTGTGTAGTTTTTCTTGAGATACTCCGCTTTTTCTAAACTCATATTTCCACTTTTATGTAACGAAAAGGCGTGATTTGGCGTTTCTTCACTTGATCCTATCGAGTAACTTAAAAACAGAGCAAAATCTTTTTTATAAAACCTACGTCCAAATCCTTCTGCGATATTTGCAGATGCTGAAGAGGATGACTTTTTTATCTGTCTGACATCATCATTTTTCCAATAAAAAGGAATACGATGTACTTCTTCGTAAACTTCATCCCTTAATTTTACCGCTAATTGATAAATCCTTAAATCCTCTAATTTTGTTATTAACATATTAATACTATTTATTCATTAAAATACTTCATTGCAAGATGCCTTTATATCAATTCAAATTAATTGAGTCAACAGAAAAATTATGTTCGGAGTACCTCACGTGGATGAACCCTGGCGGGCGTGGATTATGCTCCTATCGTCGCGTGGATGAGCTCGAGTACGAGCTGTTGTTTTATTGTATTGTTATTTGGTAACTATAATAAAATAGGAACCATGCCGAAGGCATCATCAACGCGAGTAATCTCGCATAATCCACAGCGAAGCATATCCACGCGAGGTAATCCGAGCTCATCCACAGGTCTGTACTCAGACCGACATCCACGCGAAGCACATTATATTTCAACTTTCTCCCCCTCAACTCTCTCACCCAAAAACCTGCTCCCTAAATCCTCAAATCTCTCAGGGCAGTCGGTTGTATAGTAAATACGTTTACTGTTTTTAGATATCGATTTTAAAACATCAGGATGTCTTTCAAAATAATCACCAATCGCATCAGCTGCGGACATGGCAGATGAAATTACTTTACAGTTTTTACCCATAATCCTGTCGATTTCTTTTTGGAGGAGGGGATAGTGAGTACATCCCAATATTAAGGTATCAATATGAGCGTTTTTAAGCGGTCTTAAGTACTTTTTAAGCATCATTCGAGTCACAGTTGACTTAATCATTCCTTCCTCAGTCAGCGGAACTAAAAGCGGACAGGATTGCTGGTAGAATTTTACTTCTTTGTTCGCCCGTTTATCTTTCGGTTTATACAAATCTTTCTCATATTTTCTTATTTCCCTTTCATATGCGTTACTATTAATAGTCCCGCGCGTGCCGATTACCCCGATATTCCCGAATCTGGTCTTATCTAACGCATTTTCAACAGCAGGAACAAGTACACCAAGAATTGTTGGATTCCCCTTGTAAATCTGCTGAACATGACGAAGGGCATCCGCAGAAGCAGTGTTACACGCAACGATAATCATTTTGCACCCCTTCTTGACCAGAAACTCGATATTCTGAACAACTAATTTGTTCAACCTCTCTTTGGAATGGCTACCATAAGGCATATTTGCCTGGTCTCCCAAATACATATAATCAAAATCCGGATACTTTTTTAAGTATTCCTTCATTACCGTAAGCCCGCCAAAACCTGAGTCGAAGATACCGATCATTGATTAACGTTAATTAAGTGCTGTATTACTTTACCTCAATAATTGAAATTAATAAATAGCGGTTAGTAGCTAGCGGTTAGCGACTAGCTTTTTTAGCTATCCGCTTGTCGCTAATCGCTAGCCGCTATATATTAATTTGACACCAACAAATATCTATGTCAGAATACTCTCCAACCTAGTCTTTCGGACAAAAACCCTTGCCACCACCCCCGGTAGGGGTTTTTTTATTGCATTTTATTTTGATATAGCTAAAAATATTACTAAGAATATAAAATAAAACTGATAAAATATGGCTTCAGAAAAAATACTAAAGGAACTATTTCAGGTATCAATGTCATCCGATTACTTTGAAGGAATGACTAAGGATGAGGTGTGGAAGGCATGTCTTTCATATAAGGACAGACCGGATAGTCACATTAAAATAGCGATGGAAAATATTAAAAAACAGGATGTTGAAGCCGGTGAAAAGTCGGAAAAAAAGCAAATATCCATAAAAAAAAACCAGAAAATCATTAAAACTCTAAGGAGTCAGGAAAAAAGCGACAGGAAAAAGGATGTTATTATTGCGGAATCTATACTTGATAACTTCTTCAAAGCATGATATAATTGTAAGATAATTAATAATACAAATATCAAATGGGAAAAGAATCAATGGGCCAAATGCCAGAAAACCCTGCAAAGGACAAAATGAACAAAATGATGCCAAAAAATGACATGGATGTGTCAGGTTTGGTAAGCGCTGAAGATCAAAATCTTCAAAAAAAATCAAAATGGACTGAAGTTGAGAATAAAAGATATACATTTGTTGGTGAAACTGAGGCAGAGTCACTTAGTCAGCAGAAAGAATTTATAAAATTGGTTAAGAGCGGTGTTAAACCAAACGCAGCATATACACGCATAACAGGTGCTCCTTCTGAAGAGGTTAAAGAGCTTAAGCCTGCTGAAGTAAAAAAGGCATATACATACATCAAAAACTATAATGGAAAACAGCTTGCAAGGCTGCTTGGATTTAAAAATTGTCAGGATGCAATTGATTATAACAGTCCAACTGTTATTAGGGAGAAGTATGAAAAAATGGGTTTTGAGGAATATCAGGCTGATAATGCTTACAAAGTTCTATACGACGGAACTAGAGCACCTTTTTATGAGATAAAGCCAAATGGCAAAGAGGTAAAAATTTCCCAGGTTATATTTCACAAAAAATTTGGACCAAAAGGAGTTAGTTTGCATACCGCTGAAAGTTATGCAAGAACTCAAATGTCTGAAACTGAACTTGCTCAATTAAAAAAGCAGGAAGAAGCAAAGACAAAGAAGGCAGAAGAATTAGCAAGTGCGCAAGCAGTAGATGATTTATTCTAATAATCGGCAAAAAATCTCGAAGTAATATATATAATAACTGGCAGTATAATTACTTATTACTGTCAGTTTTTAGTATTTCCTCAATTTTCTTGATAAATCTTTTATAATCCTGGACTTCCTGCCTAGCTTCATCGCTTTTAGTTTTATCAAAAATCATTGTAAAGAATTTAAGGCGCATTTTAAATAATTCAAGAAATTGCTTAAGCGCAAATTCATGCTTGCTCTTAAATATATTTAATTGTAAATCGGTTTTAACTTTTTCGTATTCACCAAGAACGTCAGCCAGTCTGCCAAACATTTCTGCATCAGTCTCAGGCTCCTTTTTACTTTTTTTTACATTGTCTGATGGCAGATCAGCATTTGACGATGTAGAAAAAGTGGCTGCATCAGACTCAAATGAAGCAGAAGACGCAGTGGCAAGAAAAAGTAATAAAGCAGCAGATCTTGCAAAACCTGAAAAGCCATTTGAATTCCTAATTTCTTTGCTGTGATTTTGAGATGCTTCAGGCATATTATTGAGATAAATTGTAGAATCGAAACCTAAATTTACATCCGTACCCTCCCCACAGATTTACCGTCATTTCGACCAAATGAAGTGCGTAAAGGAGTCTTATTTTCTGTGTCACAGGTTGTATTGAGCTTACCAAAAATAATAGATTCAAGATCAAAGGTGGGATTATTTGAAGTTGAACCACTGCCATTCCCAAATAAACGTTTTTCAAGATACTTTTTTAATGCCATAAAGGCATTTAATTTTCTGTCATTTGATTTAATCATACCCTTTACAAGCATCCATTCACGGATTTTGATGTATTTGTCGCAGATGTCAATAAAACTACGAATCATAGTTGAATATTGGCTTTTTAAAAAAGTAATATTTCTGGGTGATATTTTTTCATCATCAAGAACGTCTTTTATGACAGGCAGGTTATTAAGCTTATACTTGCGTGCAAGATTTAAAAAGACATCCTTTTGCGAATCATCCAGCTCACCACTTAAAATGCCTTTTCGTACACCTGATTCTCTAAGAACCCTTGAGTCAGTAGCAACAGATCCAAGAGACTTTAACATTTTTTTAAATTCACTCAATGGTACAACACCTAGCTTTTCTTCAATTTCTTCCCATTCAGCATCAACCAGATTACTAAAATCATAAAAAGGTTTTTCCTCAAATTCAGTTTGACCAAAATTCTCAAGTGATTTTCTGGATTTTGCTTCTCCGTGATTAGGGCAGGCAACAGCTGCAAGCACAAGAATAACCATAATCCTGCCGGTTGTCATAACAGGAGAAAAAGGCTTTTCTCTGCCATTTTCTTCCTCTGTGTTAGTAGAAGGGAGATCAGTATTTGATGTCATAAGCGGGGTAGTAAAGGTGAATACTATAACACGTAAAACGTAAATGTCAATAGTAATTTCGGTTGTCGTCTAACGTACGTCGAAGCGCGTATCATTTATCATCTCACAGTTATCGGACAAAAACGACAACGAAAGCCGATACGAGCTTCGAAAACGTACAACGATGGCCGATATTACTCTTTACTTTCGCCCTCCACTATGCTATAATTACATGATAAATAAAAAAATATGGCTGACGAAAATACGTTTGACGAATCACAGAATGAAAGTGCCGAAAGTTATATAGATAGGGTTTATGAGGCATTCAATAAGCATTGCGAAATAATCCACGATGAAACTATCAAAAAGATAGAGGCAACTGAAGAAGATGATGTGGAAGCAAGAAAGAAAATTCTTGAAGATCAAAAGACACAACTTGATAAGACATTGGCGGAACTAAAACAAGTTTTGACTGCCAAAACAAAAGAAACAAGAGAAAAAATGGAAAAAGCTGAAATTGCTAGGAATGCAAAAGAATTCGATTTAGAAGCTGAATTAGCTAACGTTTAATAATTTAACAATTAAAAATAATAATAAATAACCAAAAATAATATGTTACATTACAATAATATTTATAATTACATCACAGGGCTGACAAATAGTCGTTTTGTATATAACGAGGTTGCCGGTGGCGCAGCAGAGGTAGACACTGGTAACACAGAGGCTGAACAGGCACCAGTTAATAAAGATGCAGCTAAAGAGGCTGCAGCAGGTGTTGCATCTCCTTATCCGGATGAGGCATTAAAGGCTGCTGGCATAACTGAACTTAAGGCACATTATCCACAAGGTCCTGCACCAACGATTGATGCGTATCCAAATGCGGTATTTAAACCAAATGTATTCTCTGGCGGGTGGGATTTAGTTAAACCGGGACAATCAAGGGCTCAAATGGAGGCTGAAGCTAACAAGGATAAGGAAAAGCCTCTTACTCATGAGCAGGAAGTTGATAAGCTTGCAGAGCGCGTGAAAGATAATGATGACATTGCTGCTTTACATGCCATGACTGACAAGCCAAGGCCTTCTTATGAACCAGCAGACGAAGCTGAATATGCAGCCAGTGAGCCTGAAGCAAAAAGTACAGAAATGGCATATTTAAATGAACAGATTAAAAGTCCTAATCAGATTGCTAACCTTATGCTTAGCTTAGCTGAATACTCAAATGCAATTTCTGAGGCAGTAAAAGATGTGGAACCGGATGATACACCAGTTAAAATGCAAGCTGCTGTTGGTAAACTAACTGCAGGAACTGCCAATAAAGATAATATCAAATTTTTAGACGAAATGGCTATGAATTGTGATATTAATCCAGGAGCTAGTGCAAAAGAAATCGGTCAGATGATATTTGATCAATTTAAAGATAGTGGTGACAATACCAAAAAAAGAAATTTAGCTTATCGTTTTACTCAGGAATTTGAAAAAAATGTATAAACAGATTATCTAAAATCAAAAAACCCTTCCGGCTTCGGCCAGAAGGGTTTTTTTGTACGATTAAAATTGTAAATTAAGACAAGGTCGTCTATACTATTCTCGACTAAAAATAAAAAAATGACTGTTTTTCTTCAAATCCTCGGTGCCGTAGTAGTTTTAGCCATTATTTTGCTTTTAATATGGCTGTATATTCGCAAAACACGAAATCTGGGAAGATCTCTTAGTATGGTTTTTTTGAAAATTACAGTGCCTATTAAGGATTCCAAAGAGGATAGAGAGCGTGAGACTGAACAATATTCATCAGGCAAAAGCCATAAAGAGGTAAATGACGTAATGACTCACTTTTTTGAGGCTATTCACTCAGTATACAGTAGTGATTTTGTGAATACTATTACCGGTCAGGACTTTTTTTCATGTGAGTATGTGATTTTAAATGGTGAATTACAGTTCTTTTTGGTAATGCCGAAAAATCTCAAATCTCTTTTTGAAAAGCAGGTAACAGCTTTTTATCCGGATGTGTTTGTGGAACAGGTAGAAGACTACAACATTTTCCGTCAGGGATATAAGGCTACAGGAATGTACATAAAACTCGATAAACCATATATGTACCCGATTAAAACATATCAATTCCTTGGCTCCGATCCATTCAACAATATAGCAAACACACTCTCCAAAATAGCACCGGATGAAGGTGCGGCAATCCAAATAATGCTCAGGCCGAAAGGGGACGGATGGCAGGAAAAGGGGAGGAAGACTGCGCAGGATTTGTTTATGGGTAAAAAAAGTAAAAGTTTTTGGAAGAAACTAAATCCGCTTGGATGGATAGCCACAATTCTACGTATTCTTGTTCAGGGGGCAGAAAACGAGAAGTTTACAGAAAATATTGATAATTCAGGAACGACCCGTACAACTCCTTTAATGGATGAGCAGGTAAAGTTAATGGAGACTAAAAACATTAAAATCGGTTTTGAATCAGTCATCCGTATAGTTGGCTCAGCAAAGAATATGTACAGAGCTAAGCAGATTGTTTCTGAAGTTAAAGATTCATTTGCTCAATACAATGCGCCAAACAATAATTCTTTTTCGAAAACAAAGTATTTTTCAAGGTCTGAGTTGCTCAAAGGGTTTATTATGCGTGATGTTAAGCGGGGATGGATTAAAAGATTAACAGACCCAAGAAAAATGATTCTTTGTTCTGAAGAAGTTGCTTCAGTTTTCCACTTTCCAAATATTAAATACAACAAGTCACCCGTTATTAAATGGCAGGAATTCAAAATCGCCGCTGCACCTAACAATACTCCGACAGAAGGCATGTTCCTTGGAAACAATATATTCCGTGGCGAAACAAAGCCTGTCCATATTAAACGGGATGACAGAAGGCGTCATTTTTATATGATTGGTAAATCGGGTACAGGTAAATCTACAATTCTGAAAGAAATGTTTAAGCAGGATTTAAAAAATGGCGAAGGTGTATGTCTTATCGATCCGCATGGCGACCTTGTAGAAGGTGTGATTCCGCACATACCACGCGAGCGGGCGGATGATGTAATAATATTTGATCCGGGTGATCTTGGTCGTCCTATGGGGCTGAATATTCTAGAGGCTTATACAACAGATGAAAAGGAATATATGGCTCAGGAAGCACTCGCAATCTTTATAAAAATGTTCGGTGAAGAAATCATGGGTCCACGTCTTCAGCACTATTTCCGTAACGGTTGTTTAACTCTGATGGACGATGATGAAGAGGGAGCAACACTTATCGACCTACCTCGATTATTTACAGATGACTCATGGCAGAAATACAAAGTTAATAAAGTAAAAAATCCAGTTGTTAAATCTTTTTGGGAAAAAGAAATGGCAAGTACAGGCGCGCGTGAAAAACAGGAGATGATTCCTTATTTCAGTGCAAAGTTCGGTCCTTTTGTAACAAACGCGCAAATACGTAATATTATCGGTCAGACAAAATCAGGTTTTGATTTTAGAAAAGTGATGGATGAAGGAAGAATTCTTCTCTGTAATCTTTCCAAAGGTAAGCTCGGTGATCTTAACGCACAATTACTCGGTATGGTAATGGTCGCAAAATTGCAAATGGGCGCTATGAGCCGTGTGGATACACCGGAAGAGGAAAGAAAGGATTTCTATTTAACAGTGGATGAATTCCAGAACTTCGTTACTGATTCATTTGCCTCAATCTTATCCGAAGCTCGTAAATACCGCCTGGACCTTTGCATAGCTCACCAATACAT